>JAGGXT010000145.1 GCA_021162905.1 Candidatus Odinarchaeota archaeon
TATACCTTGCTAAAATAGTATCAGGAGTGTTGAGACGTCGGGATTCGATAAATACATTTAAAATTAAAGAGATATTTGATATTCGTAAAAAACCGATTGATTTTTCGTATTCGGGCAGTTTAGTATATATAGGATTCTATAATTTAGAGGGAGAACCATTAGAACCGGGGACGATAATTACAGATAAAGAGATATCTAAAGATCCTCTAGTCTATAAAAGTATAAATCCGGTCCTTGAATGTCAGATCAGAATACTTAATCCTAAGGATTCACATAGATTTGTTCAAATTCTTTCTGAGTTGAGAGATAAAATCGGTCTAAAATATGAGATATCTGAGGATACAGCGAAAGTGGAACTTATTGGTAGTCTTCAATACCAAGTTTTAGAAGAGAGACTAAAGGAAGAAAATATACTCTTTGAGCTTATTAGAGAGCCTATTAAAAAACGGGTGACAGTAGCAGAACGAATTATTGCAAAGAGTGGAACAGCTATTGTGGAATTAATTCCTTATACAGGACTTCAGTATAAGATATACAGAGCCGATGGCGAAGCAAGAGATATTGATATTATAGGAGTATCTACTGCATGCCAGGCAGTTGGAATTACAGGAATAATATCCATTGTACATAAAGGAGAACATGAAGAGGATATAGCAAAAGCTGTAGGAAATGCAATAAAGAATGCAGGATTAATAAATATTCTACCAAATAGAATGCTTGTTATAAGAAGTCAGAACATCGGGAAGTATCTCCATAACATAATTAATAATGAGATAAAGGTAGTTTATTATGTGGGAGGAAAAGCGTATTTTTTAGTTCCTTCGGAGAAGTTGGATGATTTTATAGATGATGTTCTACGAGTAACACATGGTAAAGCGGAGGTAAAGCTTATAAAATTAGTGCCCGAAGAGAGGATTCTAAGTATAGATCCAGGAACTAGACATATAGGCTTTGCATATATTAGATCGGACGAAATTCCACTAATCTGGCATATTAACTTGCCAGCAAATCTTGATGATAAAAAGACGCAAAGTAAAATGATTGAGAGAATCAGAAAAGAGATAGAGGTTTTCCTTAAAGATTTAGAGCCGCCGAACAAAATATTTATCGGCTCAGGAATTGGTGCAAGATATGCCTATGAAGCTGTTAAGCAATATCTTGAGAAATATAATCAGGATGTAGACGTATTTTTTGTTGATGAATCCATGACGACAAGAGAAGCTATTTTTAGAATTAGAAGCGGGAAAATAGAGAAAGTTGTTGCTGAAAGTTTAGTTGATCACGCAGTTGCTGCTTTAATAATTGCTAAACGTGGAATTGAAGGAAAGCGGATTAAGATAAAAAATGTTAATGAAACAATTGAGGAGTATATTAGAAAAACATATAGCGTAGGGGATTGGTTTAGGTCTATTAGCTCTATTCATTCAATTAAGGATATAAAGCCGGGGATGTATCTAAAGGTTAGAGATCCAACGATGATTAAAACAAACCTTGATAAAGGAGAGGTTATAATCTTTCGCAAATGGAGAAAAGATAAATCATTTATAGCATCCACTCTTACTGGTTCAAAAATAATAGTTAAATTAAAAGATGATGTAAAGATGGAAAGGGATTTCTTCAATATACTACAGCCAGTTAAGTCCATAAAAGAAGAAGAATGATAACTATTTTGGTGCACATGGTAACATGACTTTTATTATACACGATCCTAAAGGAACTTTAAGATTATTTGCGATATTCAAGCATTTGGCTTTTAATAGGAAAATTATAGGTTTCTTTATTCTATCTTTATAGTATGTTAATGTCTCAAAGTTCGCTTGACCTTTTGATATTAATAAGTCTGCTTTCGAATACCAATCTAAAAACTCTTCTCCTATATCTTCAAAATCTATACCAAAATAAGGTCTTCCTGTTGTTATTACAGTAACCATATCTGTAATCCCAGCACTGACCGCATCTTCATATGTTGCATCATTAGATATAGGTCCACCTCGTACGACGAAAACGATATCTTTTCCCAATTTCTCTTTTAAAACCTTTACAAGAATTCTATCAAAAAATATTTCTCCAGCATTATCTGCTAAATACATGATTAGATTGGATTTAGAAATAAGTTCCAATGCAAGATCATAGTCATCTATTACAAATCCCTTGTTGAGAACCTCTTTATATGTATCGTAAAGTTCTTCTAGTTTAAATTTATGTGATGGGTTACTATAATCTATTATATTACCAGCGATGGCTGCCGTAAACGCCTTTTTAATCATAATTTTTATATCTTGCTCGGAAAATATTTCACACTCTATCTTTTTAGTAACTTCTGATGAAATTTTATTACTTATTTCTTTAACTTGAGAAAATGGATCTTCTTCGCCAATTAAAGAGTAAAGTTTTTTGAACAAGATATTTGACATTAAAGCTGGACACTGTTGAGGATCAAACACCTTAGCAAGATCAATAGTCATTATTTTTAAAATTTCAAACTTTCTTTCTCTTGATAAATTAGTCCAGTTGAGTATTCTGACTATTGTGTTTAACGTACAGCCTGCGCAAATAAGGTCTACTTTCATAATATCACCTACCTTTTACCACAATAAAAAGTAGATAAATTTTTTGAAAGTGATTATTCAGTACACTTTCTCAGCTCTCTTAAAAACATTGTTTTATGTTTATTAAATATTAGTGTTTGTGCTAAATTTATTGCCTCAGCCTCAGCTTCGTGAATTGTATTAAACCATTCTGAGTGGTATAATAGATTTCCTTTCTTATCAACTCTCCCCATTCTCGTATAATTGTCTGGCATATCAACATCTGTCGGAGCTTTGGCTTCAACACGGATCATTAAAACATCATGAATTTGTTTAAATGCGAGCCAAATTTCAACCCATCTAAAACTACGTTTCATTTTAAAACCCAAATAGTTTTTGATTAGATATATAGAAGTTTTAACTATTAAAATTATTTCTCTGCTACTACGATTAAATAATACCCAAGTGCACTAAAAGGGAATATCCATCTAAGTTTATTTTCTAAACCAGCAAGTATTTTTTCAGGTTTGGATAACCACGTCCGCCGACTCCATACAAACATAGGCCTTAGGATAAAAAACGAACTTCCAATTTTATATTTTTTGAACCCTGCTTTCTGTAAGAGCTTTCTGAGCTCGAAGTATGAAAAACTATGAGTATATACTCTTTTCTTTCTTCCTTTAACAGGAAATTTGAGATAACCATTACGTACGAGAATTTGTTTTACAACCCATTTTATTCTATGGTACCTTAGGATTTCATGCAAGAACCATTTTATTCGATAAGCATTTAACACTGTAAATATCAAAATCCCACCTGGTTTTAAGGAGTCATACAAACGTTTAATTGCGAGTTTATATCGGGGTGTATGATTTAGGGCACCAAAAATGGCAATAATAGTATCAAATATATTTTCCTTGAAGGGTAACCAGCCCGCATCAGCTTGTACAAGAAGAACATTATTTAGTTTAGTAATACGCTCTTTTGTCTTTAATAACATTTCATAAGAAATGTCCGCTGCAACAACCTCGCAATTTCTTTCTAGGAAAAAAGAAGTATACCTTCCTGTTCCACATCCTAGGTCTAAGATTAATCCTTTTCTAGAGTACTTATTAAGTATTTCTTCTTCAACCCTTCGCATATATTTCATCATTGGATTATGATAACTAATGTCATGAAGTGAAGAATATCTATCATAAACAGATGCTATTTGTTTTAGTATTCGCTTTTCTTTATCGATATGCTTTGTAGGAATTAAGAAGTAAACATCACTCTCTTTTATCCTATAATATAGATTACATTTTGGACAACGAAGGAAGGATTTAGTGGGAGAACGACTAACATATTCCAGCCCTGATCTGCATACAGGACATGCTAATATTTTATACCAATCAATTTTCATATTCTTTGAGAGAAAAATAAGAGTTATTAATTTTTTTAATTATGTGATTTTCGCTCTAGAATGACACCTAAGTATATTAGAGATAGTGCATACAGCACAAGCATGACATGATATGTTGGAGAAATTATTACAACTGTAAAAGACGTAAATAGTATAGCAACCGTTGATAATTGATAGAATGGATGTTTTCTATAACTCAA
>JAGGXT010000220.1 GCA_021162905.1 Candidatus Odinarchaeota archaeon
CAAATATCTATAAGAAGAAACTGTATGATATGGGACTCCTTGATAACATAAACCCAGAGTATGCACAGCTTGCAAAAATATTTCTAGAAAAACTAAAAAGCGGAGACTTCCCCAACTTGATAGACCTTGTACTGGAAATGGGCCGTATAAGAGGATTCCTAGGCTAAGATAAATAAAAATAAAGTGCTATCCATTCCTTCATTCCCTAATCTATATATTAAATAAATCACTTTGACCCTATTTCGCAGTAAACTATCTATCTACCGAATTTGACAATATAAAAGATAAACTGCCAGTTCTCTTAAATCAAAACCATACACGATCAAGATACTCATCCCACTGATAACCATGATACATTTAAAATTACAATAGAATGCCTCAACTCAAGTAGTAAATATTAAATATTCGCAAATCTACATACATAATTATGCCGCACGCTAAGCGGTGGTGTGAATGAAGGGGAGAACAACAATACTACTGATATCAGTAGCTCTGATCCTAATAATACTAATGACCGCTCCAACAGAAAAAATTATTTCTACTCACAATAATAGAAGAAAAAATATTATTATAATCTCAGAAGATTCTAATATAGTGCTACTCTGGCTATACGCAACTGGAAGTAACGTGGTTTCATCGCCAGCACTCGGAGATATAGATAGCGACGGGAAACTGGAAGTCATCATTGGGAGCTATGACTCTAAGGTGTATGCGTTGAATAGCGAGGACGGCTCGCTCCTCTGGTCCTACATAACTGAAGGCGGGATATACTCGTCGCCAGCACTTGGAGATATAGATAGCGACGGGAAGTTAGAGGTTGTCGTGGGAAGTAATGATTATAAGGTGTATGCGTTGAACGGCGAGGACGGCTCGCTCCTCTGGTCCTATACAACTGGATATACTATACCTTCATCGCCAGCACTTGGAGATATAGATGACGACGGGAAGTTAGAGGTTGTCGTGGGAAGTAATGATTATAAGGTGTATGCGTTGAACGGCGAGGACGGCTCGCTCCTCTGGTCCTATACAACTGAAGGCGGGATATACTCGTCGCCAGCACTTGGAGATATAGATAGCGACGGGAAGCTGGAGGTCGTCGTGGGAAGTGATGACTCTAAGGTGTATGCGTTGAACGGCGAGGACGGCTCGCTCCTCTGGTCCTATACAACTGAAGGTCAAGTATCTTCATCGCCAGCACTTGGAGATATAGATAGCGACGGGAAGCTGGAGGTTGTCGTGGGAAGTTATGACTCTAAGGTGTATGCGTTGAATGGCGAGGACGGCTCGCTCCTCTGGTCTTACGCAACTGGTAGTGGGGCATATGGAAGTGGAGTACATTCGTCGCCGGCGCTTGGGGATGTAGATAGCGACGGGAAGCTGGAGGTCGTCGTGGGAAGTTATGACTCTAAGGTGTATGCGTTGAATGGCGAGGACGGTTCGCTTCTCTGGTCTTACGCAACTGGTGATGTAGTATACTCGTCGCCGGCGCTTGGGGATGTAGATAGCGACGGGAAGCTGGAGGTCGTCGTGGGAAGTTGGGATGGTAAGGTGTATGCGTTGAACAGCGAGGACGGCTCGCTTCTCTGGTCTTATGCAACTGAAGGTGGGGTATACTCATCGCCGGCGCTTGGGGATATAGATGGTGACGGGAAGCTGGAGGTCGTCGTGGGAAGTGGTGATCAAAATGTGTGTGCGTTGAACCCAATAGTTTCTGGTGTCATTAGCGCGTGGCCTTGTTTTAGAGGAGAGGCTAAACATAGTGGGAACTTAGAGATTATTGATGCTGATAAAGATGCTCTCTCATATTACTCGGAGGAGCTTCTTGGCACTGATCCGAATGATAATGATACCGATGATGACAATCTGCCAGATGGCTGGGAAGCAACATATGGTCTTGATGCAATGAATTCCAGCGATGCACTACTTGACAATGACAATGATGGTCTTACAAACTTGGAGGAGTATCAATATGCTACCTCACCTATAGATAACGATACCGACAATGATGAGATGAGTGACGGATGGGAAATCGACTACGGTTTAGATCCAAAAAATGCCAGTGATGCTGATCTTGACAACGATAATGACAATCTCACAAACGTGCAAGAGTACCTGCATGGAACATCTCCCATAAATAATGACACGGATAGCGATGGGATGCCAGATGGATGGGAAATCTCATATGGTCTAAATGCTACATTTGATGACTCCAACTTAGATAATGACAACGATGAACTTACAAACTTTCAAGAATACCAATACGGCACGTCTCCCGTGAATGACGATACCGACAGCGATGAACTAACCGATAGATGGGAAATCGATAATGAATTAAACGCAACAAACCCTGATACCGACGGTGACGGGATGTGGGACGGATGGGAGGTAACATACGGATTCAATGCAACCAATCCGGGTGATGCATTGCTTGATGCGGATGGTGACGGTCTAACGAATCTTGAGGAGTTTCAGCACGGAACGAAGCCCAACAGCACCGATACCGACGGTGACGGGATGTGGGACAAGTGGGAAATCGATTATGGTCTGAACGCTACATTTGATGATGCATTGCTTGATGCGGATGGTGACGGTCTAACGAATCTTGAGGAGTTTCAGCACGGAACGAAGCCCAACAGCACCGATAGCGACAGCGATGGGCTCAGCGATGGTTGGGAAATTTCGGAGGGACTGAATGCTACGAATGTGGATAGTGATTATGATGGGCTTGATGATAAGTGGGAGGTGGATCATGGCTTAAATGCAACAAGTGGTGATACAGACGGAGATGGTATGCCAGATGGTTGGGAGGTTGCTTATGGCTTAAATGCCTCGAATGATGACTCCTTTTTTGATAGTGATAATGATGGTTTAACGAATTTACAAGAGTACCAATATGGTACAAAGCCCAACAACAAAGACAGTGACAACGACGGAATGTGGGATGGTTGGGAGGTAACATATGGTTTAAATGCTACCAATCCAGACGATGCCTCACTGGATGCCGATGGAGATGGTCTCACAAATGTTCAAGAGTTTTCATATGGTACGAATCCAAATAGTGACGATACCGATAATGATGGCATGCCGGATGGTTGGGAAATAGAGTTCGGCCTTAATGCAACATATGCTGGTGACTCATCTCAAGATAATGATAATGACGGTCTCACAAACTTAGAGGAGTATCAACATGGGACTGATCCCATAGATGAGGATACAGATGGTGATAACATGCCTGATGGCTGGGAGGTTGCTTACGGTCTTAACGCTACATATGCTGGCGATTCGTCCGAGGATAATGATGGAGATGGCCTTACAAACTTAGAGGAGTACCAGCATGGAACCGATCCAACAAGTTCAGATACCGATAGCGATGGCATGCCAGATGGTTGGGAGGTAAGTTATGGTCTTGATCCGACAAGCGATGATGCATTGCTGGACGGTGATGGAGACGGGCTTACGAATCTTCAGGAATATCAATATGGAACCGATCCACGGGTCTCTGACAGTGATGGTGACGGTATACCAGATGGCTGGGAGGTGCAGTTTGGTTATAATCCTAGGAGTTATGGCTTTATGGAGATTGTTCACTACTATTGGTTTGCGGAGGTTATTTCCGTTGCAGCTGTAGTGACGAGTGTTATGGCTTACAGAAAAGTGAAGTTCAGCAGGATTCTGAAAGAGGTTGAGAGGATTGTAAACAAGTATGGAGTCGTTTTGGTTGATGAGGTTGCGAACATTGTAAATATTAGTAGGGAGACCGCGCTGAAGGCGATTAGCCATATTCCAGGGTGTATTTTAATAAGAGGCAATAAGTTTGCGGTAACTGAGGCAAAAGTTAGCTGGATAGTGGATGGAATCAAGAACCTTGTTTTCTCTGGCAAACAGCTGTACTACAGGTTAGAAGATTTCTCTGCATTGCGGGTTCCTACAGAGGTGCTGGAAGAGATTTTAACCATGAGAGGAAAGCAACTTTTGGATGAGGGAATTTATGTTGGCAGGGCATTTGGTGTCTACAATCTTGCTGTGCTGGATGAGATAATTGAGGAACTCAAAGAGAAAGCCAGTGAAGAAATTATACAGTTTGATGAGTGGGTTACCCAGCTTGGTGTACCTTTCGAGGATAAGGATTACATAAAGTCCTATTTAAGCCGTAAGAATATAAGGCTTGTTAACGGCTATGTAGTTACAGATAAATTGCTACAGAAGCTTTCTGGGTTTGTGCGTGAAAAAGTTTTTGAGACTGGCGTTATGTCTATAGATGATTTGAACATACCAGCTCAAATCATTAGTGCTTTAAATCTCAGAGAGCTCGGGCTTTTAGTATCAAAGGATGGGAAGGTGCTTTATTCACAGGGATATCTGGTTGACGAGTTAAAGAAGTTGGCCAGTAGATATTCTACTACGAGGTTAAGTGACATAGCTAAGATTTACAATGTAGACATAGATGGATTGAAGAGGTTTATAGGTGATATAGCATCTCAAGGGCTACTAAACATCGAGCTTGTTGGAGATACAATTATATTTAGTGATACGATGACTTTACATTTAACTAATGAACTTAGGCGGATATCTGCAACCAGACCTACTGTCAGGATTGATGAAGTTGCGAAAATCTTCAGTTTGAGCGAGGATGCGATTAGAAGATATCTTGAAGCTGTTGAGAGAAGAGGTCTTATTGGGATTGAGATAAAGGAAGATTTAGTTGTATTCAAAGAAGCTGTGGCTCCAGCTTTGCCTACACCTGTTGCCGAAACTGTTAAAGCAGTGATTCCAGGATATGTGACTCTTGATCTTATTGGGGCTGGAGGGTTCTCAACTGTTTTCAGAGCAAGAGATGAAGAAGGGAACATTGTTGCTTTAAAGATCATGAATATAACTGATAAAGACACAAAGAAGGTTTTCATGAGGGAAATATCGTTCTGGAAACCTTTAGAGCATCCGAACATTGTTAAATTGTTAGATTACGGAATAGAGCCGGTACCATTTATTGCAATGGAGTTGATGGACGGAACATTAAGAGATAAGCTAAAAGAGGGCCCCTTACCAGTAAAAGAAGCCCTAAAGATAATTCTAAATATCGCAATGGCATTGGAATATGCTCATAAGGAGTTCGCTCTTGTGCACAGAGATATAAAGCCTGAGAATGTGCTCTTTAAGGGTGAAGTATACAAATTGAGTGACTGGGGATTAGCCGGTGTACAGACGATGTTAACAGCATCTGGGTATACTGGTACTATATTTTACTCGGCTCCAGAGCAATTCGACAAAAGTTTTGGTTCGATATCATTTTGGACTGATGTGTGGCAGCTTGGTGCAATGTTCTACGAAATGATAACTGGGGAGTTACCATTTGGGAAGGAACTTGGTGAAGTTATTAAGAATGTTCTTTATGGTGAGCCAAAGAAGCCAGAGGGAATAGACAAAGAGGTCTGGGAACTAATTAAGGCAATGCTGAATAAGAAACCGTCTGAAAGAATAACATTATCGGAACTTATTTTCAGAATAAAAGAGCTAATTGAAAAATTGTAATTTTCCTTTACTTATCTTTTTTATTTATTTTCGACTTGAAATGCCTTCCTTTTCATTTACTATATTCTTAGGTATTCTCAAAAGGAAGAATCATGTGGATATCCTGCCAAATTACGAGAAAACAAGAAATATACTGTAAGGAAAAATTACATTATGGTGATAAAAATAACAATAATTACAAAAGAGAAAGTCTTAGAAATATTGCGTAAGGAACTGCCTTACCTAAGGAAAAAGTACAAAGTGAAGAGAATCGGTGTCTTTGGTTCGTTTGCTAGGGACGAGCAAACCATTAAGAGCGATATAGATATATTAGTAGAATTTGAAAAGCCAATAGGGCTCTTTAAATTTATAGAGCTTGAGATGTATCTAAGTGAAAAATTGGGACGGAAAGTCGATTTGGTTACGCATAATGCACTAAAGCCCCTAATAAAAGACAAGGTGCTGAGGGAGCTCATATATGTCTAAAAAGAGGAATGTAATGTTTTTTCTTAACGATATATTAATTGCTATTGATAAAATAAAGAGATATACGAAAAATATGACTTTTGATGAATTCTTGTATGACGAAAAAACGATTTTTAATGTTTTCTTCAGCAAAGATCGGGTAAGTAAATAAATATCATTAGATGTTCTCAGAAAAGGAAGAGTCATGAGTCTGATCAAAAATCATTTTTCAGTACTTCCGCACTAATTAGAGAAAGATTTTTAATACTTAAGGTATAAATTTTTACGGTAATAATTATTACGGTAAAAGGTGTTACCTATGACCTTTTTTCGTTGATAGAGAAAATGAGTTAGAAGTGCTTAGAAGGGTATGTCTAACTAATGGAAAGGCAGTTATAAAGGGGCTTAGAGGTATAGGGAAAACAACAATCATGAAAAGATTGTGTGATGAGTTTAAGGGGATTTATATTGATTTTCAAAACATTCTAAGGCCAAAACATCTTGCTATGGTGATAAGAGAATTAACTGGTAGAACAATAAATTGCGAGAATCCCCATGCTTGTCTAGAAGAAATGTTTAAGGTGGCTTATGAACTGAAGAAACCTCTTTTTCTTGATGAGTTCATAGATTTAATAGCAAGATTTG
Organism: Candidatus Odinarchaeota archaeon; assembly: GCA_021162905.1. The sequence goes on from JAGGXT010000220.1 coordinate 6,619, forward strand.
GATTGATGATGCCTTATCGTGGTTCTGGTGGATCAGATGCCGTGGCAATGCACTTTAGGAGTCTATTACAGAAATATGATATTCCTATAATTATATCTGCGACATCCCTTAAGACTCTTAGTGAAATTACTGGACGTTATACTAAACCGCTTGCAAGAGCGTTTGATGTTATACTAACTCTTCATCCATTGAAATTACATGATGCTGTTAAACTGGCATATCAAATAGCTGAAAGTTTAGGCATATCAATATCTGATGATGTGGCTCTTAAGATTGCAGAGATATCTGGAGGAAACCCTGATTATATAAAGGCCATAATTTACAAACTTCCAAAAGTTGTGAATAGTGTGGATATTCTGTTAGAATATTTTGAACGGGAGTTAAGAGAGGGTTACTTTGCAGCTTTGTTCTCTGGGTTAAGGAAGGAATTATCACCATCTGAGTTTGAAGTTTTAACCATAATCTCAAGAGGCAACAATAGGTATTCCGAAATCAGCCGATTGACAACTGGGATAAATCTTAATGAAACCTTAACTTCGCTTCTCGATCGTGGTCTCGTAGAAAAAGTAATCCTTAGTAAAAAAGATAGTAGATACATAATTACAGATAAGACATTCGAGGCTTGGTTAGCTTTATTAGAATTCCCTGGCTTAAAAAGGATTTCAATGAAAAGGTTGCAAGTTTCCACTTTATCATTTGAGGCGTTAATCAGAGAATTATTTATGACAATAGACAAGACGATAGAACTTAAAGATTTCACTGGAAAGCCATTGACAATAGACAAAGTTTCAAAGGTTTATCGATATTCGGGAGCCCTAGGAGAAATAGATGCCATTGTTATAACAAAAACTCAAAAAATTGTTTTAGAGATTTATTTTGGAAACAAATGCCCAGAGGAAAAGCTAAATCAACTCCTAAAAAATATAGCTATTGCAGAAAAAGTCGAGGGGGCTGTGGATATCGGGATACTTATATCATACTTTGGCTTCTCAAAAGAACTTGTGCAAAAGTCTAAGGGCTTCAAAAACATTTTTCTACTTTCTGAACGTGAAATAAATTTGATTGCCTCAAAAACAAAGTATAGACAGATATAGCTCATATAAATTGTTCGAAAATGTTATAATTTTTAATTTTGAATGCATATATGGTTTAGTTTCAAAATTGTGGTGAATGTTATGAGTCAGGAGCTTCTAATAAAACTTTGTGAGCAGCTTGAGGATATCAGGGTTAGATTTAATGATGAATATTACAAGATGTATGCTGGTTTGGATTTCAGTAAAGACACACTTAAGAAACTCTCTGAGGAAAAGTATAAAATTAGCATTGAGATACTAAAGAGATTTAATGAGCCCAGAAGACTATATTTGGCTATGATATACACTGTTGTAGAGCATGAACGGCTGGATATAGACTTGAAGCTTTATGAGGAGAAAGGGAAAAAGATAGTCGATGAGGAATATTTGATCGATGGGAAACCGGTAAATTGGAATACTTGGCGACAGTTTAATGCCAGAACAGAGGACCATAAAGCCCGAAAACATGTTTTTGACACTTTCATTTCAAAAGTGCCTCTTATTTCACCTTTAGAGGAGAAACTATTCAATACTTCTAAAGAAATTATGGCAAGATATGGAACAAATCCGCTTGATGCATACTTAGAGTTTGAAGGTTTGAGTTACGAAAGCCTAATATCCCTTGTTGATAAGTTGGGTAGCTTCGCTAAGTCAGATTTCCAAAAAGCATTAGAGTATTACTCTATGGAGATTCTTAAAAAGCCAGCAGAATATTATGATGACCTCTATTTATTCAGAGGAAAGATATATAGGCCGATAAATAAATACTTCGAAGGAATAGACCCAATAAAGGTTGTCTCAAAAGTTTTGACCCGCCTTGGCTTTGATTTGACGAAAATCAAAGTTGATGGAGAAGATAGACCTAGGAAACATCCTTCAGCAATGTGTTGGGGAATTCAAATACCCAATGATGTAAGAATCCTATTTAAGCCTGTTTCTCCGTTCACGGATATAACAAGTGTTTTTCACGAATTCGGGCATGGCATTCATGGTGCATCAGCAATTCCAACGGATCCTTATTGGAAGAGATATCTAGTGAGTATGGGAGTTGCAGAAACTTTCTCAATATTAATAGAAACACTGATGGACACTCCAGAGTTTGTTAAACAGACATTTAAGCTTGACAATAAAATCGTGCAAGATGTTATAAACAGAAGGCATTTCATGAACCTCTTCTTCTTGACATTCTATGCGGCAAATTCAACAATGAAGCTCAAATTCTGGAAATACAATTACACTCTTGATGAAGCAAATAATGAGTATGAAGCATTGACAGAAAAGTATATGGGAATTAGAATACCGGGAAGATACTGGCAGCTACATCACGTAATGTCCGAATATGATTTGTATTCTCCAAGTTACTTAATTGCGGCAGTTAGAGTTGGTGAATTAGTCAATAAATTAGTGAATGAGTATGGTACTGATTGGTGGCAAAATAAAGAAGCTGGCGAATTCATTAGAGAGCTAGCAAGCCAAAGGGCCGATATTGATTTATCCTGGTCAAAATTAGAGCCAAAATACTACATTAGCTATTTTGCTAAGGTAGACCTTTAATTCTATTTCTTTTTAGTAGCAGCTAAGAAATATATAAGAGCTAATATGATGACCAGAGCTGGTATTGAAAAGTAGATCGAGTATAATATCACGGTCACAACAAGCTCTCTTAATGGTAGCGCATGTAGTTGATATGTGAGATATAATAGAGCCAATGACCCCATTAGTGAGCCTATAAACTCTGATGTGTGAAATATTGAAATAACACGACTTCTATTTTCATCACTGGTAAGATTCGAGATAACAATATATTGCGCGATGCTAAATCCAACATAAAATGGTATTGATACGAAGAAGAGAATAAGTATCGGGTCTTGAATATATATGATGCCAAGGTTATATAAATATAAAACTATGAAAGAGTATAAAAAGACTGCAAGAAGTCCTAAAATTCCTCTTTCTGCAAATTTACCTAATACTGGAGATAGAATCGCAGCAATAAAGGAAACTGCAGAGTTTGATAGCCCATAAAGGAAATAGCTTCCTTTAAGTGAGCTCACATAGTAAACTCCAAAATATGACCAAGCGAATGCCGTTGAGATATTAAATACGATTGTTGATATAACGACAAGTAGAATTCTCTTATCCTTAAGCAGTTTAAAGTAGCCGCCTTTAATAGTCTCTCTAGGCGTAGCTTCAAAAGTTATAGTTTTCTCTGCTTTAGAAATCGGAAATAGTACAGGAATTGTTAAGAACCCGATTATTATTACGACGCTATATAAAAGTTTTAAAGAAGGATCAATAACGCTAGAAAAGCTGCCAATCATATTTCCTATGAAAGATGATAACGCATAAATTCCTGACATAAAGCCAACAGCTTCTCCGTGCTTTTCTTCTCTTAATAAAGTTCCTAGAGAGTTAGAGCTTACAATATACCCGCCTAAAAATGAAGTTGCAGTGGTGTATAATATTACTAACAGGTATGGCTCACGGACGATAAAGAATGAAAACAAAAGAGAAGTATAAAAGAAAGTAGCTATGATTGCAAGTAAACATCTTCTTTTTGTTATATCACCAAGATAACCCCAAATTGTTTCAACTATTATCCATAAGATGCTTGACAGAACCCATATATAAGCCACAGCCAAAATATCTTTAGATACTTCGTAGATATATATTGAAAAGTAAAGCCACGAAGCTGATGAACTCACACTTAGCAAAAAGTTTGCAACTAGCAGCCGTTTAAACAACTTTATGAGCTGTGCACTCGAGCCACTCATATTTTGAAGTCTCCATGAGAAAAATAATGAATGAGCACAAACTCTTCTTATAATTAATAGGGTGCAAAAATAAAAATATCGGTTAACAGAATTTAAAATTCTAAATTCAATTAAAAAGAAAAATGGAATAATTAATATTCTATGGATTTACTCTCAACCTTCTCCTTTACATAGTTTATGAAGTCGTCGATGCTCATTACTTCTTGTCCTTCTTTTCCTCTAATTCTAACGGCGACTGTTCCAGAACTCTCTTCTCTCTTACCAACTACTAAGATGTATGGTATTTTGTTGGTGATATGTAATCTCACCCTATAGGAAACAGTTTCCTTTGAATCATCAAGTTCAACTCGAATTCCTGCCTTCTTAAGTCTATCATAAACTTGTTTTGCATAACCCAATACTGGATCGCTAACTGGAATAATAACCGCTTGTACTGGTGCTACCCATAATGGTAAGGCACCACCATATTGTTCGACTAATAACCCAACGAAACGCTCTATCGAGCCTAGTAATGCTCGATGAAGCATAACAACAAGCTTCTCTTCATTGTTAACGTCTATGTAAGTTACTTTGAATCTCTGAGGCAAATTAAAGTCAACTTGTATAGTTGCGCATTGCCATAACCTATTAAGCGAATCTCTAAAGTGAGCATCTATTTTTGGGCCGTAGAATGCAGCTTCACCAACTGCAATTTTGTACTTAATTCCCTTCTTCTCGAGGGCTGCTTTTAGCTTAGACTCAGCATGCTCCCAGATTTCGTCAGAACCCATAAATTCTTCTGGTTTATCTGGGTCTCTTGTAGATAAAACTGCCTCAAATTCCACAAAACCAAAGTCCCTATAAATATCCATCATGAGCTCAATTAAGCCTATTATCTCGTCTTCTAACTGATCGGGACGGCAGAATATATGAGCATCATCCTGGGTAAATCCACGGACTCTTAGAAGCCCTTTTAGTACACCAGATCTTTCATAACGATATACAGTTCCTAATTCGAAATACCTTACTGGCAAATCTTTATAGCTGTGAACCTTTCTCTTATAGATTAATATATGCATTGGGCAGTTCATAGGCTTTAGTGCATATTTTACACCCTCTATATCAAAAAGATACATGTTTTCTCTGTAAAATTCTAAATGCCCTGAGGTCTTATATAAATCGGATTTGGCAATATGCGGTGTTACAACGATCTCATACCCTCTGCTTAAATGTAGGTCAACAAGATATCTCTGGATCAACTCTCTCAAAATAGCACCTTTTGGATGCCAAAGAACTAAACCCGCTCCAAGCAATTCATGGGTACTAAATAAATCTAATTGCACACCTAAGCGTCTATGATCTCTCCTCTTAATTTCTTCAAGTCTTGTTAGGTATTCATCAAGCATTGACTTTTCTGGAAACGATATACCATAAATTCTTTGCATTACTGGCTCGCTTTCTAATCCATGCCAGTATGCCGATGCAGTTAAGGTTAATTTAAAATGCTTAACATATCCAGTATGTGGAAGGTGTGGTCCACGGCACAGATCAACAAAATCTCCTTGCCAGTACACGCTTACAATTTCATCCTCAATTTCATCTAACAGACGTAGCTTAAATTCTTCATTTCTGTCCTTAAAAAGTCTTCTCGCTTCCTCTTTTGATATTTCTTTTCTAATGAGTGGTAGCTTTCTTGCAA
>JAGGXT010000100.1 GCA_021162905.1 Candidatus Odinarchaeota archaeon
ATTCGATGGCCGAGACTGGTAGGAGGGTGTTAACGGAGAGGCATAAAAAATAAAAGGAAGTAACGAGTACGAAGCATAGAGCGACGAAGTTTTTCATAGAAAATAATAAAGAAAAAAGATAACATTATGCGGTGATTAGTATGGTATGTTTAAAGGGAAGAGATTTTTTAACACTTCAAGACTTTACAACAGAAGAAATACTATTTCTGTTAGATACTGCAGATGATTTTAAAAGAAAACAAAAACGAAACGAACCACATAAACTTCTTGAAGGAAAAACACTCGCATTAATATTTCAAAAACCATCTACTAGAACAAGAGTTTCTTTTGAGGTTGCTATGAAACAATTAGGTGGATTTACATTATATCTTAGTTGGAATGAATTGCAACTTGGAAGAGGAGAGACCATTGCAGACACTGCGAGAGTGTTAAGTAGATATGTGGATTGTATTATGGCAAGAGTTTACTCTCATAGTGATTTAGAAACCTTAGCCGAATATGCAGACATTCCTGTAATAAATGGACTTTCTGATCTTACACACCCATGCCAGGCTCTTGCTGATTTGATGACTATAAGAGAAAAAAAAGGTACGTTTAAGGATGTAAAATTAGCATATGTTGGTGATGGTGGAAATAACGTAGCGCATTCTCTTTTAATTGCTGCAACAAAAGTAGGAATGAATATAGCTATAGGCACTCCAGAAAAGTACTTGCCAAATGAGAAGATAATGAAGTGGGCACTTGAAAATGCCAAAAAATCAAATTCAAAGGTAGAGATTGTACATGATCCAAAGGAGGCTGTTGACAACGCCGATGTTATTTATACCGATGTATGGGTTTCTATGGGCATGGAAAAAGAAATGGAGGAGAGAATGAAAATCTTTCCACCCTTTCAAGTAAATAGTAAACTTTTAAGCTACGCCAAAGAAGACGTCATTGTAATGCACTGCTTACCTGCGCATAGAGGGGCCGAAATAACAGATGATGTTATAGATGGACCACATAGTGTTGTTTGGGATCAAGCAGAAAATAGGCTGCATGCCCAGAAAGCAATACTTTCTCTTCTAATTTAATTTTCCTTGATTTGTACTTAGTTGGATGGTGAATGTATGGATGTCATCGCTGTTGGCAATGCTAATATTGATAATTTAGTGATAACCGAGAAATTGGCTGAGCAAGATGAAAAAGTTCCGATTAAAAAGTTTATCAGATTTGCAGGAGGGGGAGCTGCAAACTTCGCAGTGAGCATATCTAGATTAGGAAAAAAAGTAGGGTTTATTGGATGTATAGGCGATGACGAAAACGGAAAGTTCTTCATAGAATCTATTAGAAGTGAGGGTGTAGATACAACATTCCTTAAAATCCTAAGTGGTTATATCACAGGCTTTACCTTAATCTTTAATACTGAAAAAGGAGAGCACGTTATGTATACTTATAGAGGAGCGAATAATGAATTATCTATTACAGAGGATATGGTGGAATATATTAGTAAAGCAAAAATTTTACATCTTGCAAGCATTAAGCAAAAAGTTATCGAACAAGCAGTTTCTGTAAAGGAAAAAACAGGGATACTCTTAAGTGTTGATCCAGGAAAGACTACACTCCTCATAGGATATGATAAGCTGAAGTATCTCTTTAGAAATATAGATTTACTCTTCATAAATAGAGTAGAATTTAAAGCATTCGTAGGATCAGAACCGACAGAAGACCTTGTTCATAAAATCGCCAAAGAATTGAATATTATCTTATCCGTCCAGCTCGGAGATAGAGGATCTTTTGTTAGCAACGGTGAAAAAACGTATCATATACCATCGTTCAAAATAAAGAATATTCTTGATACAACAGCAGCAGGTGATGCATATGCGGCTGGTTTTATTTTTGGACTTTTAAATAAACTTGAGGTTAAAGATTGCGCCTTCTTAGGTCATGCGGTAGCAGCTTTAAAAATTCAAAAAATTGGAACGCAAAAGGCTATGCCATACCTGAATGATCTAAAGAATTTTCTTCGTGAACAAAAAGTAGAAATTTCGATTTAAATTCTTAATGGGGCGGGGGGGATTTGAACCCCCGACCACTCGCGCCCCAGGCGAGCATCCTAGTCCAAGCTGGACGACCGCCCCTAACTTTCTCATAATTTTGTTTTATAGTTATGAGATAAAAGGTTTTTGGTATCAATTAGTGCGGGGGCCGGGATTTGAACCCGGGAACCCCTACGGGACAGGATCCTGAATCCTGCGCCTTTGACCAGGCTTGGCTACCCCCGCAAACGAGTAAACAGATTTGCTATAAAAATAAAGAATAGATAAATTTATAACGTTTTTGCTGTTAGTTTAAATGATATACTACAAGAGAATCAAGATTAGGTACTGGTGTGTATTGTCATCGGCAAACACCTAAGTTCTATTGTCTTGATAGAAAAACAGGATATGGTGATATATAATGAAGGCGGAAATCAGTAAGTTAAGCGGAAATCAGGAAGTACTCAGAATAGTTGAGGAGATACAAAGAACCTATGGTGTAGTAGGTCGTACGGATGAATTAATTCAGCTAGTAGTAGCTAAACTTGCAGGAAAGCATGTACTAATAGAAGGACCAGTTGGTGTAGGAAAAACCACAATTGGACTAGCTTTAGCAAAATATTTTGATCAGAAGTTTATCAGAATTGATGGAGACGAGAGATTTACAGAGTCTAAAATGGTTGGATTCTTTGATCCTCCAATTGTTCTTAAAAAAGGATGGACATGGGATGCTTTTGTTCCAGGCCCACTGGTTCAAGCAATGATTAATGGAGGCATCTTATTCCTTAATGAGATAAATAGGTTGCCTGAAGGAACCCAAAATGCTTTACTTCCAGCTCTTGATGAAGGAATTGTCGAGATACCCAAACTTGGAGAGGTAAAGGCTAAAGATGGATTTATGGTTATTGCAACTCAAAATCCTGAAGAATACGTAGGCACAAGTGTCTTAAGTGAAGCTCTGAAAGATAGATTCATATGGATTAAGCTTGGATATCAATCTGAAGAGGAAGAAAAAGAAATTGTGCGTATTAAAAGTGGATGTGATATAGAGGAAATTATTGATTTTGCAGTAAAGGTTGTCAGAATGACTAGAGAACATCCAGAGATTGTAAGAGGAGCTTCTGTAAGAGGAGCAATAGATATCGCTCAGATGATACATTATATGGGCAAGTTTGATGTTGATACTGCTATAAAAGTTTCTATTGCAAGTATTGGAAAAAGAATCGAAATATCAGAAGACTCTACAAGGCCTGTAGAAAAAATAATTGAAGAGATAGTAAGAAGTATCTTGTCGAAAAATTTTTGATGAAAGAGGCTCCCGCATTTCGAGCCGATGATTTCAGAAAAAGATTGTTTGGAGAAGTATCCAAAAAAGAGATCCTTAAGGAAATAATTAAGCTTGGTCAGAAACCTATTGGATTTGATATAAATAAACTTTCAAGAGAGTTAAATTTTGATGACGTAAAGGAATTAGCAGAGACAGCAATCAGATATGGTAATTTGGAGGCTCTTCTCTTCCTAGCAAGAGTAAAAAGACATGCTGTTGCTAGAGCTGCCTCAAGTAAAGACTTTGACAAACTGTTAAAAGAGCAAATGAGCTCTCCTATCGTCCCTCGGTTATACTTTTATCTTAAAGGAGAAATGCTACCCACAAAGAGAAAACTATTCAGACGAATTGTGAGAAGTGCTGTATTAAAGATGTCTTTACGAATATCGGGTCAAGGAATCAGAGGATCTATTCTACGGAAAGGAGAATTCACACCAGAGAGTCCCGAATTCGACATTGAAGACACTCTTGAGAATATAATAGGAAAAGATGTAATAGATAGAGAGGACATTGTAACTATTATTAGAGAAAGAAAGAGAAAGACAGGAGTTCTAATTTTAGACACATCTGGGAGTATGCATGGAGATAAAATATTAAACGCGGCGTTGGCAGCAGCAACGCTTGCATACCATATGAGACATGATAGATACGCAATTATAGTATTTAATAATGTTGCAACTGTTCTGAAGAAAATGGATGAAAGAGAAAATATACAAGAGGTTATAGACACGATTTTGGATACAGAGCCAGTTGGATACACTCGATTAGACGATGCATTAGAGAAAGGGTTAAAAGAACTTAACAAGATAAAAGACCCTAGAAGGTGGGCAATTTTGATTACAGACGGATGTTATAACAAAGGATCCGACCCGTTACCAATAGCTACAAGATATCCAAAATTACATGTAATACAGTTACCCAGCCATAATGAATGGTGTAATCATGTATGCAAAAAAATCGCTAAACTGGGTAAGGGAAAGCTCGTTAAGATTAGTAAATACTCAGAAATACCGACTGAGTTACTAAAATTGCTTAGAAAACCTTAAAAATACATATAGCTGAAGATTTTTCTTTATCGTTTTCCTGAAAAATATTTTAGAGAAAAATAAAAATTTTTCAACATCACCATAGTATTATATAAGAAACTTAAATTATAAACTTGAAGTTCATTTTCTCTCATTTTTATACTTTTATTGGATATTTTACAATTTACACTAGGAAAAACATTTATAGAGTGAAAAATTTTTTAATGTTTAATGAAAAAATATTAAACAGTGTTAATCCCGGTGAGAAAAATGAGAAAAATGGTTGACGAAATCGATATGAAAATTTTAAGAGAACTATCTCTTGATTCTCGCTGCACATATGAAAAACTAGCATCAAAAATAGGAATTAGTGTACCAACGGCATATAATAGAGTAAGAAAACTTATCAAAAAGGGAATAATAAAGAAATTTACAATCGATATAGATTATACAAAGATAGGATATCCTATTAGAGCCTTAGTTGGAGTCATTATAGACCCCAGACATTCTGCGGATGCTAGAACTGAATTTCAAAACTTAGATAATGTTATCAAAGTTGTTGAAGTTACAGGGAGATTTGATTACATATTAGATGTTGTAGCTACAAGTACCGATGAGTTAAAGGATTTACTGACAGAGAAAATGAGTAAAATTAGAGGAGTTATGAAAACAGAGACTATGATCCAAGTTTTCAGTTTCGAAAAACCGGTGATATAGATGAGACGAACCAGACGAGCTAAAAAATTACCAAATATAATAGGTTTTGTGTTTGTAAGGGTAGAACCGGTATCAAGAATTAAACCAGCTTATGAACATATAAGAAAAAATGAAAAAGTTGTTGAAATGCATGAAGTAACCGGGGAATATGACATTTTGTGTAAGGTTACAGCGGATAACCCAGAGGAGTTCAGGGAGACATTAGATTATATAAGACAAGCGATGGGGATAAAAAAAGTAGAGGTTATGATTAGCTACCATCAAATAAAACCAGAAATTAAACTCTAAATATTTTATTTTCCAAATATTCTGATATTTCGCGTATTTTTTTATCGATATCACTAACTAATTTAGAACCACCTTGATATATAGTGGATGATACCTTTCCTGCGCCACCGCTTAGTATTTTAGCTATTTCTTTAGCAATTACTTCAATTGAATATCCCTTGTCACAAAAAGCTGAATTGCCTACTACTAAGAATCTTATTGATCTGTCAATTTTTGTAATCAAGACTGCGAATAGTGGATAGTCAACTATATTAGAAATTTGATTTCCATACTCTAAAAGCTCTTTTTGATCCACCACGTCCACGCAGTCTACAATGAAGTAAACGTCATTAATGAGTCTTTTCTTTTGAAGCAGTAGATTAATTTTTAGTTTAACCAGTTCAATTCTAGCTCGTTCTAATTCCTTTCTATATTGTTTCCACTCATTAAAGAATCGTAGCACAGTATCAGGAAGTTTCTCTGTTTCAACATGTAAGATATTAGCTGCTTTAGTAAGAAGTCTTCTGTCTCTATTCATAAAATCAAGAGCTGACTCTCCTACTGCATATTCAATGCGAACCACACCATCTTGAATTCTTTTTACACGGACTATTCTAACAAGGCCTATGTCTCCTGTTTTTTTGACGTGAGTCCCGCCGCATGCCTCTACATCCCAATCTTTTACTTCAAGGACACGAATGGTTTTTCCTGGAACCACGCCACCCTGATAAAGTCTGAATCCATATGTATCTTCTGCCTTTCGTCTATCCATAAATTTCGTAATCACTTCACGATTCTCCATAATAACTCTATTTATGAGCCGTTCTATTTTCTCTATTTCATCTAAAGTAAGCGACTGATAATGAGTTATATCTAGACGTGACACTTCAGGGTTTAATTGAGATCCCCACTGCCATACATGCCTCCCAAGAACTTTTCTAGCCGATCCTAAAAGTATATGCGTTGCTGTATGGTGTCTCATTAGTTGAATTCTTCGCTCCCAATTGATTTTACCATGAACAATATCACCTTCAGAAAAATCAACCTCTGGCATAATATGAATAACTAATTGACCAACCTTCTGAGTATCAATAACAGCCCTTCCATTTATTTTGCCAGTATCTCCTGGCTGTCCTCCTCCTTCAGGATAAAATGCAGTTTTATCTAAAATAACGTATTTTTTGCCATTGCTATCTAAAATTTTTAGCACCTTAGCATCAAATTCTTTGATATAGGAGTTCTCATAATAAAGAGTTTTCGTGGGAGGTAGATCTTCAACTTGAGACAAATCTATAATTATTTCAGCCTTCTTTTCTTCTCTCTTTGGAGCAGATTCATCTTTTTCGGTAATAACACTATAGACATCAGGAGGGATATCTATTTTTATATTCTCTTTGCTCGCAACTTCTTGAACTATCTCGGGAGTAATACCATGACTTACATACAATTCACGCCATTTTTCGAGCGATATTTCCTTTTTTCTCTTTAGAATATTCTTTATCATATTCACTGCTCTTGAGTATGTTTTTCTGAATCTCTCAGCTTCCAAATTGAAAATTTTTACAATATCGTCGTAAGCTTCCTCAAGCTCGGGGAATAAATCTTTTAAGTAGTCTATATGCCATAATGCAACATCCTCTAAGGTAAAGTCAAAGTTATATTTGTCAAGAAAGCTTAACGCTCTCCTTAATACGACTCTGAGATTATATCCACCACCAACATTACTAGGTATTGCACCATCGGTTAGAGCAAAGACCAGTGTTCTAACATGGTCACCAATAGCATAGAGAGCTTGCATAGGAGCTACTGTTGACTTTAGATAATCAACATCTACAGAAAGTTGCTTAGCAATTTTTTCCCATGTGCTACTAATGTTTTTTATTTCAGTAACGTCTAAACTTCCAGCAAGTTTAGCATACCTACTAAATAAATCCCAGTCGATATCAACATTTCCGTGCTTGATTAATTTTTTCATAACAGGACCAAAAACGCATTCATATGATGTTGGAGTCCCATTAGATATCCACACTAGCCGTTCGTGACCCCATCCAACATCAATAACACGAGTGGATAGCTCTTTTGGGCCCTCTGGTGTTTGCTCATACTGCATGAATACTTGATTCACAACCTCTAGGCCACGTATAAAATATTCCATTGATGGACCAAAATTGCCTCCACCCACCCAGACATCCTCTTTTGCGACAATTTCTTCCTTTGGTATTCCCAGCCATTTTGTAAGAAATATAAAGTTCATTTCAAGACATTCGTTTTTCCAGTAAATTGTCTTTTCTTTTGTGTTAAATGCGTGTTGACCACCCATTATAAATGAAGTAAAGTGTCTACCAGTAACACCTACATTTGAAAGATCACCAAACCTTAGGCAAACTTGAGGAACTACTAATGGATTTGCTGGAGGGTCTACCTCACCTCGCACAACAAATGGTTGGAAATTGCTGATGGAAGCTATTGTGAAATATAGGTCATCTCTCCAACGTGCAACTACAGGATATCGTTTTATTTCAGTATGGCCTCGTTTTTTAAAATAATCCGCAAAAAATCGCCACATTTCAATATAATCAAACTTTTTATTAGTTGGAGGATTACCTATAAATTCGTAACTTCCACAAGGTGGTTCGCCGCAAACCTCTCTATCAGGATCTAAAGTCCAGAAATATCTATTGCAAATGGGACATTTCTTTCTGATAAAACCTTCCTGCTTAAAGAAGTCAACCTCATAATGAATCTTATAATCTTTTGAAAACTTTTTTCGTAACTCATCTTTCGATAACATAAGAATTGCCTCCTAATTAGGGAGTTACCCTAGTTCTAGTCCTAGGGAAAAGAGTTGCCTCTCTAATGTTGGATAAATTTAGTAGTTGCATTGTAAAGCGCTCTAATCCCAGACCAAAACCACCATGAGGAGGTACTCCATATTTAAAGAATTTCGTATAAAACTTAAAACTATCGGGATTTAAGTTCTTCTCTTTTATCCTTTGGACCAAGAAATCATAATCGTGAATACGTTGCCCACCAGTGGTTATTTCTAAACCCTTATAATCTAAGTCGAAACTTCTAGTTAAGCGGGGATCCTCTGGTTTGAGCATAGTATAAAATGGCCGTATAGCTTCAGGATACTCTGTAATGAAATAAAACTCAACATTGTACTTTTCTTTCATTATTTTTCCAAGTAACCGCTCACCTTCGGTGTCTATATCTTCACCAAAAGGTATTTCTTTACCCTCACTTGATAACAAATCAAGTGCTTCAGAGTAAGTAACTCTCTTAAATGGCAAACTTGGTCGAGTTACTTCAACCTCTAAGAGCTCAAGGTATTGTTTACCATGTTTAATAACTTCGTCAATTGCAAATGCAACAGCATTTTCAAGAACCTGCATTACATCTTCATGGGATTTTATCCATGCAATCTCAGCATCGATACTTATATACTCATTAAGATGTCTGGGAGTATTATGCTCTTCTGCTCTATAAGCGGGAGCTACTTCAAATACTTTATCAAATCCAGCAACTAACATTAGCTGCTTATATAGTTGAGGACTTTGAGCTAAGTATACGTCATATTCAAAATATTTTACTCTAAACACATTTGCGCCACCCTCGGTTGCCTCAGCTACTATCTTTGGTGTATGAATCTCTATGAAACCGTTCTTAATGAAAAATTCTCTCAGCGCGTTAACAAGAATACTCCTTACCATAAATATGGCTTGATTTCTTGGTTTTCTTAGATCTATTGGTCTATTATCATAACGTGTATCAAAAAGAGCAGGAACGGTTTCAGTGACATCAAGAGGTAATGGTGTAGCAGATAGGCTGACAATATTAAGATCATTAACTAAAACTTCGACTCCTTTTTTAACATTGGGATTTGCCTTAACATGTCCTTTTACAATTATAGCGGATTCCGGTGTCAACTTCTTAATTTGAGAAAATTCAGAATCGCTGATTTCGCCTTTTTTAACTACAAGCTGAATAATTCCAGATCTATCTCTTAAGAGAATAAACTTAAGTTTGCCAACATCCCTGATTCTATGAACCCATCCATATAAGACAACCTCATTTTCATCAAGTTCAGGAGTTATATCACCACAGTAATGTGTTCTCTGCCAAAGTAGTTTTGAGTTTATTTCTTTTAGTTTTTCTGTGATGTCCATAAAATCACCAGCTAAATTTTTTTGCAAATAAAATTTAATAGTTGTTTACTTAAAAAAGATTTAAATGTGTTTCGTGATTTAACTTCCAATGTTTCCATAAGGCAAATAACTCTTAAACATTGTATAAAATAATAGTTTATGGTTAAAAGGAGTGAGTTACATGTCGATTTCTAATTCTAAGCTTAAAGAAAAACAATGGACGCCAAAAATAGAGGAGGAAATAATAGACTACTGGTTTAAAAATAAAATATTTAAGTTTAATAAAGACACAAAGAAACCAGTTTTCGCAATAGATACTCCTCCCCCATACTGTAGTGGTGCCTGGCATATCGGCGGAGCAATACACTATTCTCAAATAGATATGATCGCAAGATATATGAGAATGTCTGGATATGAAGTCCATTTTCCGATGGCAACTGATAGAAACGGATTACCTATAGAAGTTCAAGTTGAAAAAGCATATGGCATTGCTATGCACTCTACACCGAGGGACAAGTTCATACAATTATGTAAAGAGTTTCTTGATAAATATGAGAGAGAAATTCTTGAATTGGCAAGACGTTTAGGGTTAAGCTGTCATAATTTTGATAACATAATAAGAACAGATAGTCCAGAGTATAGAGCAATCACGCAAGCCACATTTATAGAACTCTGGAAAAGAGGTTTGATTTATGAGGATTATAGACCTAATAACTGGTGTCCTGGATGCAAAACAACAATAGCCGACGCGGAAGTTGAATATATTGAAAGAGAAACTTATTTGAACTACATAAAGTTCAAAATAGAGGATAGTGACGAGGATCTTATAATAGCAACAACCAGACCCGAACTACTTGCTGCTTGCGCTGCAGTTATCGTTCATCCGGACGATTCGAGATATAAACATCTACATGGTAAGTATGCAATAACTCCAATTTATAATAAGAGAGTAAAGATTGTACCCCATAAAGAAGCTAAAATGGAATTTGGATCTGGAGCTGCGATGATCTGTTCATATGGAGATTATACGGATGTGAGGCTATTTAGGGAATTAAAGCTAAAACCTATTGTTTTAATAACTCCTGAGGGGACTTTATCTGAAGAAGCAGGAAAATATGCAGGACTGACAGTAGAAGAAGCTAGAAGAAGAATTATAGAGGATCTTAAATTACAAGGTCTTCTCATCAAGCAAGAAAAAATATTACAGAGAACTCCAATATGCTGGCGTTCTAAAGACCCCATAGAGTTTATTCCTATGAAAGAGTTTTATCTTAAGCAGATTGACTTTGTTGATGATATTAGGAAAATAGCTGATGAAATAAAATTTTTACCTCCAGAATCAAAACAGATCTTGCTAAATTGGTTAGACTCTATCTCTACAGACTGGCCTATTAGTAGAAGGAGATATTATGGAACAGAAATTCCAATTTGGTATTGTAAAAATTGCGGAAAGCCCGTACTTCCAGAGCCGGGCAGATATTATCAACCTTGGAGGGAAAAACCTCCCTTTGATAAGTGCCCATATTGTGGATCTACAGACGGATTTGAGGGAGAGTGGAGAACTTTTGATACTTGGATGGATAGCTCTATAACAGCAATTGAATATATAGGATATATGAGGGACGATGACCTCTTTAGAAAGGCGTTTCAAAATGTGCTAAGACCTCAAGGTAAGGACATCGTTAGGACTTGGCTATACTATACACTTTTAAGGGTGTATCAACTAACTAATAGACCCGCATTTAAATATGTCTGGATAAGTGGAATGGTTGTTGATGAAAAAGGAGAAGCTATGCATAAATCTAAAGGTAATATCGTATGGCCTAAACCATTAATTGAAAAGTATGGAAGTGACGCTCTTCGTCTCTTTGGATGTCTAGAAGCTAGCCTCGGATCGGATATTCGTTATAGTGAAGATAGATTGCGGGGCGCATTTAAATTCCTAACCAAATTGTGGAACATCGCACGTTTTATATCAGCATTCTCAATTCCTAAGGAAAAGAGTTCTTATGAGTTACAACCAACCGATAAATGGATATTAGGGCTTCTTAATGAGGTTATAAAGAAGGCAAAAAATGGATATGACAATCTCAACTTCCACATACCAGCAGTTGAAGTTAGAAATTTTGTGTGGAACATCTTTGCAGATCACTATATAGAAATGGTTAAACCAAGAGCCTATAATAGAAATGGAGAGTTTGATAAAAAAGAGCAAAACGCAGCTTGGTACACTCTCCATACCGTTCTGAAAACTGTTTTAAAACTGTTAGCTCCGATAATTCCTATGATCACGGAGAAAATATACTTAGAACTTTATCATGACGAGGGAGAAAGCATTCATCTATCTCAATTTCCGACACCAGTAAAGGACTGGGAGACCGATCTCATCGAGAAAACTAATAAGATAATAGAGATAAACAGCGAGATCTGGAAATTCAAAAAGAAACATAAGATGTCACTTAAAGAGAGTCTATCTGAAGTTTGGATGCCTGAGGAATTAAGTATCTTTAAAAAGGATCTGAAAGAAATGCATCACATAGAAAAGTTAAACTTTGGTAAGCCTGAGAATATTGAGCAATACGATAAAGTCGGAGAGTCCTTAGAGATTTATATTAGAAGAAAATAAAAAGCAAAATACTTTTTATTTTTTCAAATCTGAAAATACTTTTTCTAACTCTTCTATTTTTGGATTTATCACTGGCGGTACTTCAAACTGTTTTTGAACAACCTCAGGATCCTTTAATCCACCACCAGTAAGGAGTATTACTACCTTATCTGACGAGTCTATTTTCCCCTCATCAATCATTTGCATAAGCCCTGCTAATCCTGCAATGCCAGATGGCTCAACAAAAAGCCCTTCATACTTTGCAATCCTTCTCTGAGCCTCTAAAATGAGAGAATCTGGAACAGCAATAGCATCTCCACCAGTTGACCTTACTGCTTCTAAGCCTATATCAGCATCCCAAGGATACGGGTCCTCTAATCCTTCGGCGACAGTCTCAGGATGATCCCAAGGAATTATATTTTTAGGATCCATGTTCTCTTTAAACGCTCTTACAAAAGGTGCATTGCCCTCAGACTGGACAGCAACTATTTTTGGTAAAGTGTCTATTAGACCCATCTCTTTAAATTCCTTTAGCCCTTTGTATAGGCCACCAAGAAGCCCAGCAGCACCAACTTGAACAAAGAACCAATCTGGGACTTCAAAGTTTAAATCCTCAATTATTTCGTATCCGAGTGTTTTATTGCCCTCGAACTGCCATGGATTAAATGGGCCAAAGCTTGGACATGGAATCCATCCATATTTTTTATGACTTTCGACCATCAACTTAACCGTTGGATCTACACCACCAGCCCATCCAGTAACTCTGACCACTCTAGCACCAAGTAATAGCAACTGAGCAATTTTACCCATAGGAGCAAAATCAGGAACAAAAGTATAAGCTGTTAATCCAGCCCTAGCAGAATAAGCTGCCATAGCTGCAGCGGCATTCCCACTTGAGGCAATTACTAATGTTTTTACACCAAACTCAACAGCCTTGGAAACTCCAACCGTCATTGGTCTATCCTTGAAGGATTGCGTTGGATTTCTAGTCTCATCCTTCATATATAGATTTTTAAGACCCAAATTCTCTGCAAGCCTCTTAGATTTCAGAAAAGGAGTCCCTCCTTCACCTAGGGTTACTATGTTTTTTCTGTCATTTAAAGGAAGTAATTCAAAGTATTTCCATACTCCGGGCGCTCTCTTACTAAGTTCCTCTTTCGTAATTATTTCTCTGATCTTTTCATAATCGTAGTATATATTTATCCTACCACGGCATCCCTCTGTTGAGCACATGAACACCTTTTCGTCAAGCTCATATTCTCTATTACAATGCGAACAAACAAGTTTTGTGATATAACTCATAGAATCACCCAACCTAATTTTGTCTTTAATCCATTTTTTGGTAAAATAATGAAAAAGTTAACTTATAAGGTTTCTCTGAAAGCCCATGGTATAAGCATTCTTTCAAGGATATGCATTAACCCGAAAAGACCTATTCCCATAATAGCTAGCATTACTATTGCAGCAAATGCTATATCCGTATTCAACGTTGGCGTAGCAGCCAAGATTAAATACCCAAGTCCACGAGTTGATGCGACAAACTCTCCAATGACGGCACCTACAATTGCTAGGGTTACAGCGCTTTTAAGACCACTAAAGAAGAACGGCATGGCATATGGCAGTTTAATTTTAATAAATATCTGAGTTGAACTTGCATTTAAAAGCCTTGCAATATCAATTAGTTCGGGAGGGGCTGTTAAGAAACCAGTTGTTAAATCTACGACTATTACAAAAAATGCTACCAGAAAAGCTACAACTACTTTAGACTCTAGTCCTAGTCCGAACCAAAGCACAATAATAGGTGCGATAGCAACTTTAGGAACTGTTTGAAACACGAGTAGTATCGGGTAAATGGTATTCTGCAGAGCCTTTGAATACGCAATTGCAATACTTATAGGGACTGCAAGGGCCACTGCGATAATGAAACCAAAAATTGATTCATAAAAGGTGATATACGAATGATACAATAAAGTTCTGGTTAGACGCGTCATTTGATATATAATATCAGACGGCGCAGGTAATAACCATAATGGTATATTAAAGACCTTGCATACGACCTCCCAAATTATTACAATAATAGTTAATGTAATTATTGGAAGAAGATATCCAATAATCAAGTCTTTTATTCTTTCTTTTAGTGTGATCTCACGAGTTCTACTCATTTGACATTCACCCCAACACCTAATTTATCACGAATCACCTTTACATGCTCAAGAAATTCATCAGAGAGTTTCATATCAAGAGTTCTCGGCCTTGGTAGATTAATTATTTCTTCATGAATCACTTTCCCGGGCCTGGATTTAAGAACAATAACTCTATCTGCCAGAAATACGGCCTCAGGTATATCGTGAGTGACGAAAACGACAGTCTTCTTTTCGGTAACCCACAGCTTTTGAAGAACAAGGTTTAATTCCTCTCGGGTTAAAGCATCTAAAGCTCCGAATGGTTCATCTAACAATAAAATTTCTGGATCAAATATTAATGCTCTTATTAGAGATACTCTCTGTTGCATACCACCAGAAAGCTCCCACGGAAAACTATTTTCAAAACCCTTAAGACCTACAATTTCAAAAAGCTCTTCAGCTCTCCGTAGGTATTTCTCGGGGTCTAGCCCGAGAATTTCAATAGGTAAGAGAACATTTTTTAACGCATTACGCCATGGAAGTAGGCTTGCATGCTGGAAAGCCATACCTATTCCTCTCTGTGGACCTGTGACCTCTTTTCCGTTCACATAAATTTTTCCTTTAGTTGGTAAAAGTAGCCCCGCTATCGCTTTTAATAGTGTACTTTTTCCACAGCCACTAGGTCCGACTATGCTCACGAACTCTTGTTTCTTAACAGTAAAAGATACATCGTCAACTGCAAGCACTGCGGTCGATTTTCGCCCATAATAACTAACAGACACGTTTTCAACCTTTATTGCTTCATCACTAGATGCAGCACACATTCATGACACCACCTATAGTAAATAACACAATGAAATTAATTAAAAGTTGAGATGATAAATATAAATCTTGCAGAAGAAAAAATAAAAAAATTATGAGAAATATGATTACTGTTGTATTTATTGCCTTTAGTATTTTATTCATCACGCTCAACTATTGGTAAAACTGCAAAGAGCTCTGTATTCCCGTCATTTCCAACGGATAGTGTTATCGGGCCTGGTAGGAATTCATCGGTATATATTTCATCAAGAGATACCCTTCTTGTTAGATTGAAGGCCTCAGTAATTGCATTTATTGTTTCGTTAACTCTGGAGACATCAAAATAGCCAATCCCGTGTTCTTCTGCTTCTGGTGGTTGTACTAATGGTTTCAAAATGTCAATTTCAGCTCTAGCTACGTCAGGATCAAGTTCTGGAAATCTTGCAGTCAGTATGTCAACAGCCTCATCTGGATGTTCAAATGTATACAAGAAGCCTTTGACTACAGCCTTTACGAAACCACGTACGACATCAGGATGCTCTTCAATGAAGCTCTCTCTGAATATTATACCGTTGCTATAGATGTTGACACCGTAGTCAGCCCACAGGATGGTATTAACTGGACCTACACCAGCCTCTTCTGCTGCAGCTTCAACAACAGGTTTAGCCATTATGAATTCAGTAATAGCATCAACTTGCCCTGTAACTAATAGCTGTATTTTAACTTGCGCGGACGCAAAGGTCCAAGCTACTGTTGATGCATTAAATCCAGTTACTTTAGCAAAGTATGGAAATAGCTTATAATTTATATCTCCAGTGCTGAATGCTGTGATGTTTTTACCTTCTAAATCCTTTGGTTCGTCAATACCAGAACTTTGTAACGCGAAAACACAGAATGGAGCTCTAGCATATATCATGGCAACCATTTTTGCATCAAACTCTGGGTCCTGAGACTTAGCAATTATCAATGCTGAAAGGTCACCGAATCCTACATCAACGACACCAGTGGCCACTTTCTGAACAACATCAGCAGAACCGTAGCCTCTTACTATTTCCACAGTAAGCCCTTCTTCGTCAAAATAGCCCTTATCAAGAGCTACAAAATATGCTGCATGCCTACCATAAATAGCCCAGTCAAGACTGAATAACAAGTGAAACTTCTCAACTTTAGGTGGAAATATATATGGTGCTGCAGCAACTCCTGCACCAAAGCCTATAAGAAAAACAATAATTAGAGCCGCTATAGTTTTTGTTTCCATAAACATATACACTCCATATATTACCTTATGCAAGGCTAGTTAACAAAAAACATATTTATA
>JAGGXT010000010.1 GCA_021162905.1 Candidatus Odinarchaeota archaeon
CCTAATAGTTCTTGGCTTTATTTTTGCACCAGAGTTTATACTTGCAAATTATATTTACAATATACTCGGTTTCAGTGTTCTTTATTTTGTTCTTCTTTCTGTAATCTCAAGTATAATTAGTGTTATTGCTTCTGAAATAGCGAGTCGTGGTTCAAAGAAGCTAAGATTCGCAATGATATACGGTGGTATATTTCTGATGATTGTCTATTCCTTTGCAATATATATGCTTCAGTATCTTACAATTACACCCATTGCGAAGCTTCTGATAATATTCGCGGTAACTATTATTTTAGAATTTGGTCACACATTCTATTTCATCTATGAACGGTCATATCTCCTTGATAATATCCCTAACGAGATTAGAGGGACTATCCTCGGATTGATCTCCTCAACAACAAGAATTGTTGCTATTATAGCCCCTGCGATCGCTGGGATAATAGCTTATCGTATTGGCGCACTAACTCCATTTCTAGCACAAATGTTTTTCCTTTCCTCAGGTATTATCGCATTTTGGATATCTTCAAAAATAATGGATTAACTCTCCGAGAGTGGACAGTCAAGCTGACGTAAGAATGGTTTTATATCTATAATAGGCGTTCCTTCATATGCATCTATTTTTTCAATATAGATCTTATTCCCTTCTATTTTATGAATTTTCACAGTATAGTGTCCTATCGGATTTGGCCGGCTATTGCTCCTAGTAGCAAAAACTCCCTTAAGTGGTTGCTTAGTATCCCCCATAGGGTGAACCATTAATAAAGATCTGTTCTCTTTGTCATCACACATATGAAACCAGCAAAGGACTATTATGTACATTCCTTCTCTTAGGCCATTGCAAGCCATTTCATACTTGCTTAAAATTTCTATAATGGAATATTCTTCCTCATGCTTTTTTAAATATCCAATAGAAAATAAAGTAAATCTCTCTTGCATATAGATCCACCAATCAGAGAGAATGTAGCAAAAAGTATGCTATTCAGCTTTCATAGAAATTATTGTTGTTGTTTCAGAGACATACCATCGGATCTTGTCTTTGAATGTTTTCCAAAAACTGAAAAAGTCATTTAAGTCGGTAGTTTCTATTAATAGAAAGCCGTTATACCTGGTTCCCATTGCGTGATAGTATACGCCTAAAAGTTTAACAGTTTCAGGAAATTCTTCCTTAACTTTTTCCCACTCGCTTCTTGCGATTTTTTCATCCTCTTCAGTTAGTTTCTCAAACCTAAAAAAGACTATAATTCCATATGTTGCCATAATTATCACCAATTAAGGTAACAATTATGTTGTATATAAGTCTTTAATAAAAAAGAAGGATAAAAATCTTTTAAGTAATCTATTATTTATCTGAGATTTCAACTTTTACAGTCTCTCCATCTCTAACCTTTCTTAAAATAGTTAAATCGCCATGTAGCTTGCCTATTACGTTAACAGGACTGTATGCCTTGGGTCTTTCATCATCGCTTACCGGCGTTCTTCCAAAGAAAAGACATAATGCTTTTCCGGGTGGCCAGTATCCTATAGCTCCAAGTTCTACATACTCTTGACTTTTCTCTAACTCTATATCCACTGGTGTCTCAAAATATATTTCATCGCCTCATCTTCTCACTTTCGACTTGATTGGTAGTGCTTCTATGATCTTTTTAGCGGTCCTAGGATTTAAATCCTCATTTATTTCTCCTATAATTTCAATGCCACTTTCGAAAGAAAACTTCACCCTAACCATAACGTATCACCAAGTGTTTTCAATCATTCTTTTTTGAGGTCTAAAAAATCGTTCATATGGGGATTTTAAAAAGAAACCTTGATTACATTTAGGGCAGATAACAAGAGGAGGTCTTTCTCTCAACTCCTTTTCCACGATGCCCTCTTTTTCGTATAAAACTACTTCATACATTAGATAAAAGTCTTTGGGATGGCCTTCAAAACCGCAGAAAGGGCATTTAATATTTTTCTTATCTTTACCTTGCATATTCACTTCTCCTTTTAATAAATGTATTCTTCTCCTATTATTAGAAGTTTTGCTAACAAAAAGTATCTTGATGCAAGATAATTTTATTAGCTTTTTATATGAAATTTCGAAAATTTTCAATTTTTAATAAATATTTTAGAGAAAATTTAAGTAATCCTTATTTTCAAACTAAAAATACATTATAGTCCCCCCAATATATAATGATAAATGGGGGCTTGGGGGCTAGAATTCTCTAATTATCTATCGTATTCTTTATTGCTCTCGAGGTGAAGTGTATGAGAGAGTCAGCAGATGGGTATAAAGTCATCATTAAGACTGAATCTCACAAAGATCAGAGAAATTTACCTTCAGAAAAGACTCTTGAAGAGATGACATCACTCTTTAAAGTACTTGCAAACCAATTACGTCTTAAAATCTTATATTCAATTAGGCGGGAAAAGGCACGTGTTTGTGAGATTGCAAGGATAGTTGAAATGGATATATCCGCAGTATCACATCAGTTGCGTATTTTAAAGCTAGCAAATCTTGTCAAATCAAAACGGGTAGGGAGGGAAGTCTATTATAGGCTTGCAAATAAACAAATTATTGAAACAATTGAATTGATATATACTCATGTAAAAAATAGGAGAGGAAAGTCACGTAAATGAAAATAATAATTAATTTTATCGAGATTAGAAATTTCTCAAAACTTATATATTAACATAGCTAATACAAATGATGAGGAGGTGTTCTGTTGCCTATTTTTATAAATCTTATTGAAAGAGGCGAATTTCTTCATAGTGGGGAATTTCAATATTTTAGAATACCTGAACATCTTTGGGATTCGGGGTTGAAAAATCTTAAGGAAGCAGGAATAAATACGATATCTACATATATTCCATGGATATGGCATGAATATGAAGAAAATAAGTTTGACTTCACTGGCGAAACGCACCCGCAGAGAGATTTAGAGTATTTTCTTAAATTGGTTCGTGCTTATGGTTTTAATTTTATTGCTCGCCCAGGTCCCTATATATATGCCGAATATCAAGGTTTTGGGATTCCTGAATGGTTGAGAGAAAAACATCCAGAAATTTTAATAAAAACAGCTGATGGTAAGATGACACAAGAAGTATCACTTTTACATCCAGTGTTTCAATATTACGCTCAAAGATGGCTAAATGAAGTTTTAGAATTTCTCATTTCGAAGAGAGAAGAGGGTCTTAAACTATTAGCAGTCCAACTTGATAATGAAACAGGGCTTCCGCAGTATAATACAATTAGGGTATTTTCAGATTTTAATGAACATACAGTAACTCTTTTTAGATTGTGGCTTAAGAAGAGATATTCTCTTGATGAATTAAATAGTTTCTTAAATAGCAAATACTCGGATTTTAGTGAAATATATCCTCCTACATTTAAGGACTCTTTCAAATTTAAGAGTCTTTGGTACGAGTTTGTTGAAGAGTATATTATCAACTATTTAGAAGCCCTGAAAAGAATATATGATGGTAAACTTAAGTCGCAAATCGATTATTTTCTTAATGTTCCGTTTACACCCATGTGGCCAGACTCGCATCCGAAGAAAAGTGCGGTATCTATAGTTGGATGTGATATTTATACAAAACTGACACCATTTAAAGTTATAGATGATTTGCCTTTCACAGTATCATTTACTGCAAACTATTTTCTATCTCTTAATAGGAAAGACTATTTCATAGCTCCAGAAGTTCAAGCAGGTTGGTTTGATCCTATTTCTTATGTGCCCTCCGAGCATACATTTTTTCTAGGGGCAACATTATATTTATTTAATGCTCGTCTAATCTCTTGGTATATCGCTCATGATTGTATCGAAATTGACGAAACTCCTTGGATTTGGAATAGTTTTCTTGATATAAACGGAAAGCCAACTCAAAGATACTCCGTTATAAAACGTATCAAAGAGCTAGTTGAATCTATTGATTACGTGATAAACAAATCTACTTTATTGAGAGACGATATAGGAATTGTAACATATAGCATGTATGGTCGGAAATTTTTTGAGGCCACTTTCAATAGAAAGTTTAAACATGCTGTAGCTCCAGCATTGCTTCTTATGAGTGCTCATGGACTTTATGGTTTATTATCCGATAACAGTTTTATGCCAAAGGTTATAATACTTGAAAAATCAACAATTGAAGAATTAAGTAAGTTTAAAGTTCTATTTTTCCCATCACTAGGTTTTATCGATCATGAAAACTGTAAAAAACTTATTAAATACGTTGAAAATGGTGGCCGTTTGATAATTTACGGGTATCCGATAACTACCATTATCGATGATGACAAGCATGAATGTGATTTAATTAAAGTAACTTGTAAGAAATTAAAAATAAGCGCACCACTAACCACATTACTAAAAATAGGAATGGCTCAACTAAAATATAAATGGAGACGAAGACAGATTAAACATAAACAAAGTCTTCATACTATCGATTCTTACGCTATGCTATTTGAGCTTTTAAAAGAATTACCCAATCTATCATATAGCTTAAAGTTTAATGATATCCACTTTAAAGGAGAATTATTATTAGCACTTGTTAAAAATAAAGAAAAATCATTTATTCGCGACAAAAATAATAATCCTATAAGTACGATCGTCGAAATAGGTAATGGAAAAATATACTTTATAGGATCTGTACTAGGTGCTCTCTATAATACGTTTCACTATTTTAATAACTCTCCAATTCTTAATAATCAACGTATTTTTATCTCCAGATTCATGAGCTCTCTAGGTGTGAGGCCGACTATAAAATATCCGCCAGGAATTGAGATTATTGCAAGAAAAACCATGACGGAAGGTATAGTTATCGGGATTATAAATAGAAGACTTAGCGGCAACGCAATAATAGATCTAACAAAGATAATTCCAGACGACAAATTCAGATTTAGAATTCTATTCAATTATAAGGATACCCAAGTTAAATCCTTAGAGAAGGCATTAGAGATAAACTTCATAGGTAATGACTTCATAGTCTGTGTGTTTGAACAAGTTTGAATCATCAGCCAAAAATCTACGAATCCGTAATTTAGACTATAATTGCGTATGCTTCGCTTTAACAAACTGCCCAAATCCTTTTTTAACTAGAAAGTCACCCTTCGAGTACGCATGTATGCCCCTAATAAATACTTCATCTATGCTTCCTTTAACAGTAAACCCCTCATACTGTGAAAAATCGCTTCTCCCTACCAAAAGCTCATTTGTGATTTTTATCTCTTTATTATGATCTATCACTATGAAATCCGCATCCAGACCAATAGCAATGTCTCCTTTTCTATGCCCGATTCCGAAGATTGAGGCTTGTTTTCTTGAGAGAATATCAACAAGTTTCGTCAGTGGTAGATTATAATCAATCCACCGGGTAAACATTATCTGAAGGAGAAATTGCATACCGGGAAGTCCTGCTGCCGCATCCCAAATCTCTTTATTTTTCTCACTTAGCTTAAATGAACAGTGGTCAGTAACTACAATATCTATTGTTCCATTAAGCAAACCGCTCCATATGGCATCGCAATCTTCTCTTGTTCTAAGAGGTGGCGTAATTTTCAATATTGACCCCTTTTTCTCCATATCCTCTTTTGTGAAATAAAGGTAGTGTGGTGCTATTTCCGCTGTGATCCTAACCCCTTCTCTTTTTGCTTGTGATATTAAGGCAACCCCTTCTTTAGTTGTTACATGACAAATATGTATTCTCGAGTTGGTAGCTTTTGCAAATTGTATGCTTTTGAAAATGGCATCTATCTCTAAGAATTTTGGTCTAAAATCAGCAAAAACTTTAGGGTCATTCCTTCCCGAGTTTTTAGCTTTTTCAGTCAGATAGTTCAATGCAAATGGATTTTCCGCGTGAATTGCAGCTACGTTTCCTGTTTTTGCTATAGTCTCTAATGCCCTATACATTATGATATCCTCAACTGGAGGTGGTCCAGGCATGAAGATTTTGAAATACGCAGCTCCTAACTCAACCATTCTTAGTATATTTTCAATATGCCAATCGTAATAAATCTCTCCGGCAACCAATCCAAAATCCACTAATGCCTTTCCTTCACAATCTTCCTTTTTCTTATTGAATGATTTCTCATCCATAATCTGTGGTTCTGTTGGTGGTAGGTCAATTACAGTTGTAATTCCACCAGCCAAAGCTGTCATTGTGCCAGTTTCAAAATCATCTGTATCGTAAATATGAACGTGAGCATCTACAACTCCGGGGAATATCATCTTCCCGGAGAAATCGAAAACTTTCTCGGCATTGAAACTTAATTTTTTACCTATTGCTACTATTTTTCCATCTTTAATGGCAAATTCACCATCAAAAATACCATAGGAGGTAATGATTTTATCACTCTTGATGATAAAATCTACTTCTTTCATAGCAATCTCTCCTCTGCTTCTATCACACCATTTCACTCAAAAATATGTTTTGGTTATTTTAAATGCTTAAGTAATTTTTTATATATCAACTATGCTATAAAAAGAGGACACTATCCTTGAGGTGTATGTTATGCTCAAAGGAGATTTGGTCATTCTTCGTGCTTTAGAGGAGGAGGATGCATACGAATTAATTAAATATGTTAACGATATCGAGATCCTTCAATATCTGACCTTATATCGTCCACTGTCATTGCAGGATGAACTTGAATTTATACGAAGAGTAAGAGATGAGATGAAGCAAAATCGTTCCTTTTCCTTTGCAATTGTTGATAAAGAAACAAATAGGTTAATTGGAACGATTGGATTACATGGAGTTGACTGGATCTCGAGAAATGCTGAACTTGGTATTACTATCTGGAGAAAAGAGTACTGGAACCGAGGATATGGCACTGACGCGATGAAATTATTACTCTACTATGGGTTCATATTTTTGAATCTTCACAGAATTTGGTTGCGCGTTTATAGCTTCAACAAAAGAGCAATAAGAGCTTATGAGAAGATAGGTTTTAAAATGGAAGGAACTTTACGAGAACACATTTTTAAAAATGGTCAATATGTTGATGTACATATAATGGGCATTCTAAGGCATGAGTTTAAGGAAAAGCATTCAACATGGATTAGAAGCGTGTTTTCATTTCTAGAAAAGTGATTATTGCATTACATAGTGTAATTAGTAAGAATATTGGGTCAAAGCAACAATTTTTCAGCGTATATCATTTGATTCTTATCTTCACAAGATTACTACTATATCTGCCCTGCATAGTCTCAACATAACCTTCCAAGTAGTACTCTCCTGGGAATATTAATACGTCTTTGAAAACGTTCCATGGAATAACTCTCTCCAGAGTCTCAAGAGGGCCTAATGTTAAGTTCGTTATCATCTGAGCAAAGACCTTATCTTTTGCCCATCGGCCTATGATCTTTTTATCCTTATCCAAAAGGAATATGTCAAACATTTTCGCCGTTCTGAAAGTCAAAACGAGAGTGCTATTAGTTTTATTCGTAATTGAAAATTTTATCTTAATGGGCTCTCCTCTCTTATATTCTTCCTTATCAACACTTATCTCAACTTTAATAGGCGTATCGGATGACATAATAGTAACATCCTACGGATTCATCTAACATTAAATTAAAATACTTTTATGATATAAGGATTCTGTCGGTGTTGCATATGATAGATGAAGAAACTTTAGAAAAAATAGCCAAGGTTGTAATTAAAGCCTTGGCTCTAAAAGAAGGGGATCATCTCTTTATCAGGAGTGGTGTCTATAATTATAAATTAGCAGAGAAAATCGCAATTGAGGCTATGTTGATTGGAGCAATGCCGTTAGTCAACATGAGAAGCGATGATTTCTTATTAGAGATGCATCAAAAAGTGCCAGAAAAATATCTTAAGCAGACACCTCAACATATTTTCGAATTAGTTAAGAAAACTGAAGCCTATGTTGCTATAGAACATCCAAAAGATCCCAGCATAAATCAAAAGTTTCCACCGAATAAGGTTAAGGCAGCGAGAGAAGGCTTTTTGCCTATTAGAGAATATATATTAACCCGCAAAAAGTGGGTATATGTAGGATATCCGAGTGAAGAAGCAGCTAACTTTTACGGCATATCATACGATGAGCTTGAAAGGTTAATAATCGGAGGGATATTAATAGATTATGATGAATTAAGAGCAAAGTGTGAGTTACTAAAATCAAAACTAATAAACGCTGAGACTGTTCATATTACAGATGAGTATGGAACTGACTTAACTTTAAAGATTAGAGGCAGACGTATAAACTTAGATGATGGAATAATAACAGAGGAAGATGTAAAGGTCGGGGATCTAGGCCTAAATCTTCCTGCTGGTGAAGTGTTTATAGCCCCCCACGAGACTGAAGGTGAAGGCAAGCTTTTTGTGCCCTTAACGAGGGATTACATCTCTAGTAGACTTATAAAAAATTTAACATTAGTCTTTGAGAATGGACGACTCAATATAGATAAAAGTAGTGCAGAGGAAGGATTTGAATATCTAAAACAATCCTTACAACAATCTATTGAAATCGACAAAGCTAAATATGGCGAGAATATAAGAACACTAAACTTTGCAGAGCTTGGAATAGGTTTAAACCCACATATTGATAAGGCCATTGGATATATTTTAACAGACGAAAAAATTGGTGGAAGTGTTCATATTGCAATAGGAGAAAATAGAGGGTACGGCGGTACATCCGCGTCATCGTTACATTGGGACTTTGTATCCGCTCCAAAAGAAACAATAGAGGTAAA
Source organism: Candidatus Odinarchaeota archaeon (assembly GCA_021162905.1). The sequence goes on from JAGGXT010000010.1 coordinate 8,685, forward strand.
ATACATAGATGGGACAACGAAGGTAATCATGGAAAATGGCAAGATTGTTGAAGAATAAATCAGCATCTTTCTTTATTTTTTGTTTGTGCTAAGAAGTTGATTAGTTCTATAATTCCCTCTTTTATAAGGTTTAATGGCAAGCTAGGTTTATCTTTATCCAACACTTGTGATGTATCGTACGGTAAATGAATAAACCCTACTTTTGTTTCTAACCCAAGCTTGTTCGCGTAATATAATCCAGAATAAAATACAGTGTTGCAAACATAGGTTCCCGCAGAATTTGAAATAATTGCTGGTATTCCTTTTTCTCTTAGCACCTTAATAATATCTTTAATGGGAACTGTAGCGAAGTATGCTGCTGGCCCATCCTCGAATATCGTTTCATCTTTTGGCGTGTAATTGTCATTATCTGGCTTTGTGGAGTCCATAATATTAATTGCTACACGTTCAACTGTTACCGTATTTCTGCCGCCTGCCAGTCCGAAAGCTATATAGAATCTCGGTCTAATACTTCCAAGTAGCTCTTTAACAATAGTAAGTGCTCTTTTAAAGGAGACTGGTAGTTGTCTGCAAAAGATTCTCACATTGCTAATTACAGCACCGTCTAAATCCTTTATTGCATCCCATGATGGATTCATTTTTTCTTTTCCAAATTTTTCAAAACCAGTCAACAGTATATTCATAGCTCTCATCCATCAGAACATCATTAGTAGAAAAATGCTCATAACTCCTGTGAGAAAAATTCCATCAAATGTTCCAGCACCGCCTATACTTGCAGCTGGTGTCCCAAGATTTGCTATTTCTTTAAGATTCATAAGATCGGCTCCTATAAGAGTTCCTAAGGTTCCTGTAATGTATGCAAACGCAAATATATTGATTCCTCCTATGAGTTGAGCGAAAAATATTGTAATGATTGATGTTGCTAATGGTGGGACAAACCAAGGTGTCGCAATTCCAACACCTTTTATCGGCTTAGCAAACTGATTTATAATTATAGCATTAACTCCTGTTGCTATAAGAACTGTAAAAAAGGGGAGAACCCCTGTTGTAGTCAATATCTTAAAGAGAAGATAAAGCGATAATGTAGTTGGTATTATACATCCACCTAAATTTACGGCAAGGACGGTTCTGGTACCCACAAAATCAATAGTTGGGATGCGAATCATAATACCCATGTATCTGATATATTTTTCAGTGATGATAGGCATATGTTGCTCTAGAACGGCCACTGGTATATTAATAGTGCTTCCTATAAGGCTTAGAAAAATTATGACCATTGTTTGAAAACCAGAAAGGCCTAAGCCCACATAAAACGCTATGCCATAGAAAGATAATAACAAAATTAGTGGAAATAGTGCAACAATTAAATAAATTACTAAAATAGCCAAATGAACAGGCAAATATATCAATTTCTTTAGGTATTCAATGAATCCCATAGCGCTTACCTCTTTTGAAAATATATTATATCACTTAATTGATTAAATATTTTTATAAATAAAATTAACCGAATTGACCAAATTAATTATTTTAAAATAAATCTTCTTTTGTCGTCAAAGAGATCAACTTTCTTTACTTATGTTAACTATTTCGGTAACATCTGAGA
>JAGGXT010000198.1 GCA_021162905.1 Candidatus Odinarchaeota archaeon
GGGGTACACTTATTGAAATCTTTTGTTTCTAAATGTTTGGAGATTCAAAAAAAGCTTAATAAAGAATTAGAGACAACAATTTCAGCATTAAATAAAGCAAACTACTTTACAAGCATGAAAAATGTATTTCTACCATTGAAAGAGTTATACACACTAATGATAGAAGCCTATGAGCCATACATAGAATTATCTCAATTCGATCATGAATATTTTACAACTTCCCTAAATTACGTGATTAGGAGATTTAAGCAAACAGAGGATGACGAAAAGAAAAAGGATCTCGCTAAACAAATCTCTGCTTTTAGGGAGAAACTGAATGAAGTTGAAGATAAATTAAACTCCTATATGAGTGAGAAATGGGCGTTTATGGGAATTCAATGGCTTATTGAAATGTATACTGCAAAAATTGAAAACAGAGCACCTAATGTAGACTATTTTGTTAAGCTCTCAAGCTATGTTACAGAGAATTTTGAAAATGCTCTTGTTGATGAAAGAAATATTTCAATTGATGGCCTAGACGAAATGCGTGATGGTCTCATAAGGAAAGGTATAGCTAAAACCGTCGAGCTTGAAAATCAAGAGAAAGCAAAAATCGAAGAAGTTTTCGTGAAAGGCTTATTATCAGAGCAGAAATTCTATAGGTTCTTAGAGCAAGTAATTGAATTTAGAGAAAGCATTCTATGGGTAGCTCTTTCACCATTCCCTGAAAATCTATTAAGACACATCTTAAGGTACGTTTCAATGGAGGTTGCAGAGGAAATTCTTAAGAAGGCCCTTAATCAGAAAGTTGAAGATAAAGGACTATTATCAGAGTTAAAAGTAAACTATGATGAGGTTACGGATACAAAATTATCTGTAGAAATAGATTTGTTAGCTTCTCTCTTTGAGAAAAATCTCATAGATGGTTATCTGGATAAGGCTTTAGAATTTGGTAGTTTAGCTATAGATAAGGCAAAAAAGGCACCTGAAGAGCATCATGAGAGTGAACTTGAGAAAAGAATAAAGACTATGTATCCGTTAGCTAAGATAGAGCAGTTAAGGCGAGAATTAAAGGGCCTAATTAAAGAAAACAATATAGAAAAAGCAGTTGAAACTATCGAGAATATGCGTAAAACACTAAGAGCTATTGATAAGAAAAAGTTAGATCATGATATGCTAACCCTCGTATTTGCTGTAAAGAATATGGTTGAGCAGTTAAGGTTCGCATTAAAGGAAAATCCAACGGAATCAGAGGCCATATTGAAGGACTTTGAAGAGGAACAAACATTAAAAATCGAAAGTTTGCTTTCAGAAGCTGAAAAAATAATCTCGGAGGATGGATTTGTCAGTATAGCGAGAAGCAAAGAGACTTTTATGAGGTTTGATGCAATAATAAAGAAGTTAACTAACCTTTCGATATGGATATCTGAGGAAAATGGTGGCAAAATATCTGATAGGGTTAAAGCTCTATTAAATATAAGGAGATGGGCCTTAGGAATTAATGTATTGCAGTTTGGACCTTTTGATAAATATCTCCTACAAGGTTTACGGGCTAGAATAAGACATTACTTGTGGCTTAATGAAACGGCAGAACTCTACAAGAAGATAGGATTTGATAATTTGTCAAAAGAATGTGAGGATATAGCAAAGCTTGCCTTAAAGGATGCATTCTCTAAGGAGGCAACTAATTTATTAAACGTAACTAAGATGTGGGTATATCGTGCATACAGAAAACGAAGAAAACACATCTTTGAGCCAATTATTGGTGAAGGTGATGTTTCTTTAATGAGCGACGCTATAGAAATGGAAAAGTATGAGCAATATCATGATAACGCAATAAAAATATACAACACATTATCAGATCTCTTTAAAGAGGCAAAAATAAGTGCTGAAGATAAACGAGAAGAAATGTTATTTGATGCTATATCTATGTTACATAAAGCGGATGCTATGAGGTTAGAAGCTGCAAAACTTGATGGCCTCGCTGAGCGTGCTGCCTTTTTACAAGAGTGGTGGGATGCTGAAAAACTCTATGACAAAGCAGGAGAGATGTTTAATAAGGCAGCAGCATACTATGCAGCAGCTGTTAAAGCTGTTAGGGAGGGAAAATTAGGACAATTTGCAGCGGAAATGGCAGAATTTTGTAAACGACTAGCAATATTTGAATGGGAACAAAGAAAAAATGTTAGCGATAGAACCTCGCCAACATTTAAGCAAGAGGAATTACTAGGTAAGATATATAGACAGCTATAGTAGAAATAAATAATCAGTTATTGCTAGTATACCATCTCTTCTTTATTTTTAGAAATGACGAACTTTACTTCCCTTTGATCTCTAATTTTCTCCACAACCCCTTCCCTGAAAAATTCATTAAGTATTGCTGAAGCATGGCTCCTTGAGATTCCTAACGCTTTACTGACTTCTCTAGCAGTTACGCCAACTGGACCTCTTGACAAGAGGTAATCATATATCCTCTTCTGAGTGTAATCTAATTCGTCAGGAGCCATTTTAAGTGTATCTACTGCTTTATCGTAGGCATATCTACCAGATTCTGTCATACTAGACACTAACTTTTCTAATAAGTTTTCAACGTTATACACATGTTTCTTAATTTCTTCAATTCTTTTTTCAAGATTATCAATCCTTAATGTTAATTCCTTAATCTTTCGATTCTCCTCCATCGACATCACCAACAACATCAACAACATTCATTATTTATTTTCTATTTTGTGTTTATAAACATTTCGCTGCGGTTTTTCATTTTTGTCTGTCAATGAGCTTGTGAAAAACATAAATATTAAGTTATGAGTATTTATTATATGATGACAAATAATAAAACGTGTCCTAAAGATGGATGCGGAGAGAGTTAGCTTTTTAATTAGCTTTTTAATAGGCGTCTTAGGATTGGGAATTTTCATACTCTTCTTCTTTTTAAAGATGGATGATAACAGCATTTGGCAATCTCTTGCAGTTTACCTTGGTATTGATATAAACTCTTTTGCTATAATTGTCTATTATATGACCCTCTTTTCCTCATTGGTTATTTTTATCCCGACGTTTATATACGTAATAGCAACAAAATCGTACAAATCAGCGCTTGAGCTATTCCCTCTAATATTCATGCTTCTGGGATTTACAATATTTTGCCTTATACAATATTGGATCGACTCCTATGTTAACTCTCTGAATTTCCCTCTAGCTATTAAAGAAAATATATCTGGTCTTTTGTGTATTTATTCTTTAGTCAGCACTCTTATTGTATTAATAATCCTTGGAAATGAAATATCATGCTACTTTTATTATTCTAAGCATTATCGCAAATACTCAAAAAAGTTCAAGGAATATAGAAAAGAGAGAAATGCAGTTTTACTCTGGTTTGCTTTATGGGGTGTCTCAATATTTGTTTACATTTCAACATTCTATTTTCCTAACTTTTCCACACTTATGCTATCTCTCCCAGTTTGGGTACATGATTGGATTGCTTTACTTATTTACCTAATCCCACCGACTTTTACCTACATGATAGCAAAATCAGAAGAAATAAAAGATTATGTTATTATTATTTTCAGCATCCCTTCAACATCTATTATTTATGTATTAGATAAAGCACTAAAGACTAGATGCCTCTCTATATTATACTTTACTATTTTATTCATTATTTATATTCTTCTAAAAAGACGAGGTCATGAAGGAAAAAGCGCTTTAATCTTTATTTTTGCTAGTATTTTATGGTATATCTACTTCTTAGTAGCTGGCTGATTAACAACTAGAATACGTTAGATCAATTGTCAGAATGCTGATAGCAAATGATAATTGTTCTGCTCCTTAAATCAAATAGCTTTTATCTCGCATAAACTTTAAATATTTTTGTGATAATGCACATAATAGAGTATGATGTCGTACTTAAATATTAGGATGGTGATAGAATGCCATTCGGTAGAGGTTGGGGCTGGGGTCCAAACCCCTTCCCGTTTTGCAGATGGTTCCCTTGGTTACCTAGATGGTGGTGGCTCTATCCATTCTGGTATTCATACTTTGGATATCCGTATTATTCAATATTCCCGTACTATCCCTGGACATACTGGCGGTACCCATATACTTACTACACGCCATACTTCTGGCCGTATTACTACTGGTAACTGAGCCTTTTTCTTTTTTTATTATTTCAAGGAAAAAAATAAATAACTTATAAAGTATTGTCTATTTAAGTTGGTGATCAAGATGAAGGGTGTGTTTGTTTGGATATACTAAGTCTTCTTTTATGAGATATTATTTCTCATTCTTATGCTTCGTTTTTGTTGATTATTGTATTTACTTGAGGAGGTGCACTATTTATGAATGAGTTTATAGTAACTCCTTACTCTGTAGTAGGAAAAGTTAATTATGATAAGCTAGTTAAACAGTTTGGCCTCAGCTTAATAGATGATAGGTTGATAGAGGAACTTAACTTTCCTCATAAGCTTTTGCTATTCAAATACTTCTTCGCTCACCGGGATTTGGATAAAATAATTAGAATATACAAGGAAAATGGAAAATTTGCTATTGTTAGTGGCCGCGGTGCTTCGGAACATATCCACTTAGCTCATGTACTGCTATTTAAATTTGTGTTAGAACTTCAAAGGAGGTTTAATGCTTTTCTTTTTGTTCCAATATCCGAGGATGAAAAGTACTTTGCAAAGCAAGGACTATCTTTTAATGATGCGAGAAAATACGCAATTGAGAACTTGATAGACATAATTGCATTGGGATTGGATAAGAAAGATACTGAAGTTTTAATTGACACGCTCACCATGAACGCTAAAATTTATGGTTTAGCTGCAAAACTTGCAAAAAAGATCACTCTTAGCACAATAAAGGCTGTTTATGGTTTTTCAAATGAGCAAAATATTGGCCTGCATTTCTTTCCAGCTATTCAGGCGGCTCATATACTATATCCAACAGTAGAAAAGGACTTGCCATCATTAGTTGTAATTTCAGTAGACCAAGATCCTCATATGAGAATTGCAAGAGATGTTGCTGCGAAATTCTCTCTGTTTAAACCTGCTGCATTAGAATCTCGTTTCTTAAAAGGATTGACAGGAGAAGAAAAAATGAGTGCAAGTGAACCATATTCAGCTATTTATGTAAATGATACACCAGAACTCGTCAAAAGAAAGATTTGGAAAGCTTTTACTGGAGGGAGGCCTACAGTTGAAGAGCAAAGAAGGTATGGAGGAAAACCTGATATTTGCCCAGTATACGAGTATCATGTATTGTTTTTTGATACATTAGAGGAGGCGAAGAAAAGGCATGCCCGTTGTAGAAACGGCGACTTACTCTGTGGTGATTGCAAAATAGAGTTAACTGAAAGGATTATAAAGTTTCTTAAAGAGCATAAAGCGAAAAGAGAGAAAGCTGTAGATAAGATTCATGAGTTTGCTGATATCAAGGAATTTCAACAGTAATGCAAGTTGCTATTTATGACTTTGGTGAATAAATGTTGGCTTATAAATAATAATTCATCTTTATTACTTTTCCATGATCCATCCAAAAAGCTCTTTCTCCTTCTTTTTCTTCTTTCTGTACATAATATAGATCAGAGTGATCGATAATGCAATTATGATTATTGTTCCTGTCATAAGAATTAGCCTAAATCCTTTTGTAGTATCTATGATTAGCATAGCATTAATGTACTCCTCTTCATCTATTATTGTTTTGTTGTCATATGATAGAATTCTAACTACAACAGTAACATTACCTTCCTCTATTCTATCTTGTAACTTAGTGAGATTCAAATATACATTAACTTTAGTTCTATTGCCATATTTCAGTTGAACCTTATGATAAAATGTGGCTAAAACCTCTTGTTCCTTTAATAACGATGTAGATATAATGACGTAAATTGATTTGCCTATCGTATTCTTAACATATATTCTTAATGGATACCCTTCTGTAAGATTCTGTGGTATATAGACAGTGCTCTTTTCTATATCAACGAGTTCTATCTCCCCGTAATAAACAAGCGTTATATTCAGAGGCCCTTCGATTGTAGAGGCATTAACCACTAATATGTTATTAATTAATGGAATTTTATACACAGTATTATTTATCAAAATAAATCGTGGTTCCTGCAAGGTCCAAATTTCAATACGTCCAAATCTCTTAGAGTTATTTGTTACTAAAATCTCATATTTTGATCCATCACCACTAATTGTTATTGAGTGCAAAAATACATCAGTGAACGTAACATGAGTTTTCCTTACATCAGAATAGATTACTTCGAGAGAATTTATTTCCTGAGAAATGCCAAAAAGTATAACCCGGTCCTTCTGATAAGCTAAGTGTTCTTTACCGTTTAGAAGGACTTCTCCTATTGTGTTATTTGATTCGATCAAAAATACCATATTATTAATAAATTTTCTTCGTTCAGCGGGTATTCCTTTAATGCCAAAATCGATTCTAATTCTATCGCCATAATACGTAACGTTATATCTAATATCTCTAAGAATCCTAAGCTTTTCAATCAGCTCTAATGGTAACATACTGTAGACCGCAGGTGTTTCTATAAGTTGACGTTTTAAGATTTCTTTTAGAAACGGATATAGGCTATCGTTGGTTATAGAATAATCATGCCATAAATTGATATAAGGTATCGCTCTCCCGAACTCATAGAAATAATAAAAGTTCTCCATCTCCATTTCTAATGCTTCTTCGGGAGGAATATTATAGAGGAAAAAGTATTCATAATCCGAATATGTGGTTCTCCAAAATATCATCTTATCTCCTGAAATTTCTGGGAAAAAGAACCCACCCATAAGTTTCGACTTATCGGATCCTGGTGTTATTGTAAGATTATAATATTCTGCAAGAAACGGATACCATTTTACATAAAACTGGCCATCAGGAACGTGAAAAACTTCAATAGGCACTGAAAGATTATTCTCTATGTCATCCTTAGATCCTTTTAGCTCGTATATTAAGCGTGCTGTTAAATTTATCGTTTTGTCAGCCTTAAGTTCTTTCCAAACAGGATGGGATCGGGAATGACTTGCTAGCTCATGACCGTATTCTATAAATCTCAAAAAGTAAGGTTTTAAAAGATCCCAATCAGGTGACATTCCAGGAGGATGAGGGCCTGCAACAATACCCCATGATATTGTAAAACGATAATTCATGGATAAGTTAAGGATTCTATTTACTGCTTCTGTTGTAATAGGAGGTATTGATGTTAGGTCTGCATCCACTGTAAATAGCCATGTTATATTTCCAGGTGAAATTAGTAAAGAAACAGGAGGTAGATTGTCAAAAATACACCACTGGATAACTCTTAATAGCAATTGCGTTTGGTCTATCCATTCGCTATAAACATCCACTAAGAAAATAACACTCTTTCCAGATTTGTACTTATTTGCAATTGCGATTGGATAAAATGAATTATTTGCTTTAGCCCATGCGATAATATATGTCTCATTAGCTTTATTAGCTGGTTCAATTGAAATGAAATCCATATATTTCCCCTTAAATGTCCAAACTGTTTGGTTTATACTGTATGATCTTCTAAGCGTGTATAAATCTCCAACAAGAACACTAAACGATTGAGGAGGAAAATATGTAGCATTCTTTACGTTAAATAGATTTAATAGTATTGTATCATTATAATTATCATTTTCATCAAGTACTGGCGGATAACCAATAGAAATGAGATTACCACCAGCAGATAAATAGTTCTTTAATTTGTTATATAGCTGATTAAAAAGCGTGCTATTCAAATAAGTCGAATCTATAAATATAATAACTGAGAATTGTGAGAGATCCATATTTAAGAGATCTTCAACTGAACATGCCTCATAAGGTATTCCAGTTAATTGCAAATGTGATTGCAAGGCCAGAAAATTCCATGTGGAAACATTAATTGGCCATTTAGATAGTGTGAGCTTCGAGTATGTAATTAGGACTGGCTTTACTTGCAAAAAGGTTCCATTATTGTCATTTTGAAAAGCGACTAAAGCCTCATTTCTCTCTACTGTGTTCTTACTATTTGAGAAATATGGTTGTGCTATCAAGTTACCTAGTGTTAGGCTTTCAAAAGCAATGAGTGTTATTAGTAGGAGGATTGTTTTAAGTTTCATCTCCATCACGTGGCAAAAATTATTCTTTATAGCTAAAAACTGTTTTTCATTAAAAACATATATAAGTATCGAATATCTTCTTCTAACTATAGAAGCAACAAGGCAAACGAAAACTATAAAAGTTAATCTTTACATTTATCATCTACACGTTCAAATAGTCACAATACATGTACAAGAGTGTGGAAAATATGTTACCTACACTTCTTCTCTTCGTAGTAATTTTTGTTGTAGACTGCTATTTTTGGTGGCTATTTATAAAAAGCGAGAATAAGAAGGAACATATTGGTGTTTTTGCATTTGCACTCTTCTTTACAATAGTACTTGTAATCCTCATTTTAAGAATAGTATTTAATTTAATCTAATAACGATTCTCTTACCTCTACGTTTTTAGTAAATTTCTATAATGGGATCGATTAGTTTATACCTAATAGAGTCTATCAAGCCCATGTCTGTAATTCCAAATTTTGGAACTGATGGTAGCGTGACAAATTGTAATTGCATAAATGGAGCTGATAATGTACATCCAAGTTTAGCAGTTTCATTGTTTAATTTTTCAAGCTTTTCTAACACCACCTTATAGTCCTCAAGAGAAATAAGTCCTGCTAATGGTAATTCAAGGTGCGCTAATACGCTTTGCTTAGAAACCACTGTAAGGCCTCCTTGCATTCTGACTATATCTTGCACTGCTAGATACATGTCTTCAGCATTATCTCCTACAACAACAATATTATGATGATCATGAGCGAATGAGCTTGCTATTGCCCCACTCTTTATTCCAAAGCCTTTAACAAATGCTTTGCCAACATTTTTTGAAGCCTTATATCTGTCTACAACAGCGATATGTAGTATGTCCTCTGATGGATTTGATAAAACTTTATGGTTTTGGATAGGTACCTCACCTATAAACTCCTCATTTATTATCTGCTCAGGGATAAGTTCTATTACTCTTACTTTTGCTTTTCCCTCTTTCTTTTCTACCTTTATTAAGAAATCATCGGGTTGCAAATCCTTGTTAATATTAATCGATTTAAGAGCCCACTCCGGTATCTCTTGCTTTGGAATATCAAATGTTATTTTCCCATGTTCATAAACTAATTTCCCTTCAAAAAAGACAGACTCTATCTCTACACTTTCTAACTCTTTAAGAATTAAAATATCTGCCATTCTACCAACAGATATACTCCCAATAATGTCATCTAATCTAAAGTGCGTTGCTATATTTATAGAGGCCATCTGTATTGCAGTAATTGGATCTACGCCCAATTGTATGGCTCTTCTAACATTGTAATCTATATGTCCCTCCTTTAAAATATCATCAGGGAACTTATCATCCGTGCAGAACATTAAATGTTTAAAATCCTTTATCTTGCCAACTATTCCTTTTATAATTTCATCTAAATTCCTTTCCGTAGAGCCTTCTCTAATAAATACTTTCATGCCTATTCTAAGTTTTTCTAATACCTCCTCGGGTTCAGTGGATTCATGATCGTCTCCTATTCCTGCAATATGATACGCAAAAAGATCTTTTCCAGTAAGATGTGGAGCATGTCCATTAACAATCTTTCTATATTTCCAAGAAATTTCGATTTTCTTGAGAAATCTTTCTGGGTCACCAAATAAATTCTGAAAATTAAGCTCACCGAGTGACGCAGAATAATCTGCCATCAGCAACTCTTCAGTTTCCTCCAATCCAAGTTCCCCTCCAGTAGTCTCCATACCTTTTGCAGTAGGAACCCTTGAAGGAACTTCAACCAGTACTCTTAGCGGTATCCCCCTTGTCAGTCCGAGTAACATCTTAATTCCTTTAGGACCAAAAACATTAGCAACTTCCATTAAGTCGACAAAAAGAGTCAGAACTCCATGAGGTACTAGAAGTTTTGATAGTTCAGCTGGCGTTATCAAAGTGGGCTCAAGATGCATATGTGCGTCCATAAAAGCTGGTACCGCAAATCTGCCTTCTGCATTCATGCGCATTTTTGCTGGATAATCCTTCTCAGAAACTGCAATTATAACGCCTGATTTTACTGCAATATTTCCCTCAAAGATTGTACCAGTATTAACATCAACTATATTAGCACCCTCTATTAGTAAATCTGCAGGTTTGTTATTTAATACATGATAGAAAAGAGATAAATCTCGTTTTATCATAAGTCACACATCCATCTACTTTTAATAAGGCACAATATTATATATCTTCATCTCTTGAGCAATTTCTACTTTCTTAAAAACTCTCTTGGCTTCTTTTAGAGAATCCACTTTGTCATATTCAAACCAAATATGTGTAAGTAATAACTTTTTGACATTCGCCTCTTTCGCGACTAGAGCTGCCTCTTTAGCAGCCATGTGACCCTCTTCAGTTCTATGTTTATCTTTTTCTAAATAAGTAGCTTCACTTAGGAATATATCGGCATCCCTTGCTAGTTTTATTAAGTTTTCACAATACGCAGAATCTCCCGAATAGGCTAATGCACCATCCTCAGTTTCAACTCTCACTCCTACGGTAGCTATTCTATGTTTAACCGGAAGAAAAGTAACTTTAAAAGGCCCTACTTGGATACTACCCTTTGAGTCAAACATAATAAAGCTCTCAAGGAATTTCATTATATCGTTTGCCCTATAAGTTCCAATAAGCATATTCTTCGTTTCAAAGGGGAAATACAAAGGCACACTCTTTCCTTTAATATGTAGCGCATAGGAGAGAGGTAAAAGATCTAACATATGATCAAAATGAAGATGTGATACTATAATCGCTTTTAATTTAGCGTAATTTACAAATTTAGCAAGCCGACCAGTAATCCCTGGTCCAGCATCAATAAGAATATATTGATTATCTTTTTCAAGTAGATATCCAGGACTTGCCTCCCCAGGTGCAGTATAGGCTCCCGCAACACCAAGAGGGATTAACTTCATAGAACCACCAACAAATAAATTAATAGATCTCGTTTTAAAAACATTATTTTATAAAAGGAGTATGAGTTAATTGCTTTTAGCAAAGATACACAACTTTCTCTATATATAAATTACTTATGGTTTCAGCACATAGTAAGTTCTGCGGTGTTTATGAGAATTTACCTGGCACTTGAAAAAGAGTTAGTGGAAAGGTAGCGGGAGTCATCTGCATCACCGCAAGGTTTATAGCATCGTCCCGCTACTTTCCAGCACATGCCCTACACCAAC
>JAGGXT010000255.1 GCA_021162905.1 Candidatus Odinarchaeota archaeon
AACCAATATAATGTATGAAATTTGAGTTCATTCTCACGTTTAAAATTAAGACATTCTAGATGATGTAAAATTATGGGACATTCTTTCTATCCAATGGAGAGAGCTGTAGGCTTATATTTATGCAAGATAAGTTTATGGGTTGGAATCATGTTTGATTTGCTAATCTTCTTTCACCATAAGGACATATTTTATTTATTGGACAAGATTCACATTTTGGGTTTACTGGAGTGCATATGTTTTGGCCAAATGTTACTAAAATTCTATTTATTTCCTTCCAATGTTTCTTAGGAAGTTTTTTTCTGAGTTCCATTTCAGTTTCTTCTGGGGTTTTAGTATTTACATATTGCCACCTATTTACAATTCTATGTACATGTGTATCTACACAGATGGCATCCTTGTTAAAACCAAGTATAAGAACAAGATTTGCTGTTTTTCTTCCAACTCCTGGAAGTGTTATTAATTCCTCAATGGTATCTGGAACTTTCCCATTGTACTTTTCTAAAAGTTGTTTACTTAGCTCCTTTAAGTGTTTAGCTTTCTGTCTATAAAATCCAATAGGATAAATAAGTGTAGCTAAACGTTCTTCATCGATTTTAATAAAATCCTCAGGGCCGTTAACAACACTAAAAAGCTTATCTATGACCTTCGCTGTAATTGTATCTTTGGTTCTTGCGCTCAATAGGGTAGCAACTAGAATTTTAAACGGGTCGGGATTTTTTCGCGAAAAAACTTCAACTATAGGCTTTCTAAATTTTTCTATTTCTCTTCTAAGAATATCCATGACTTCACTTATGTTTTCATTTGTAATCGCCATTCTTCTCCCACGCATGAAAAACAAAGATCTAAGAATCGCAAATAAGATTAACATGATTTGATATTTATTTATTGTGTGAGTGTCATGAAAAATAATATAAAAGATATTCGTATAGGGACATCTGGATGGACATACGATTGGAACCCAAACGGGTTTGATTGGTATATTAGACGAAGTGGATTAAACTCTGTTGAGTTAAACATGAGTTTTTATAGATTCCCCTTTAAAAATATGATTAAAAGCTGGGCTAGGAAGACGCCTGAAGGTTTTATCTGGGCTGTAAAAGTCCACCAATCAATAACACATAGACTAAAATTTGCCGGGCGATCAATAGAAATTTGGAATAGTTTTAAAGATCGATTTAGCGAGTTGTTACCGAAAATTAGATATTTCTTATTTCAACTTCCTCCGAGCTTTAGACCTACTGGTAAACTTTTAGAAAATCTTGAATATTTTATCAATGAAGTCAATTTAGGAGAATCTTTTGTCTTAGAATGGAGAAATACTGAGTGGTTTTCAGATGAATGGATTCGCTGGGCCAAAAGCTTAGGGATAACTCTCTGTACTGTCGATTCACCAGAATTGCCTAGAAACGTACTAAAGTCATCTAAGCATGTTTATGTTCGCTTTCATGGGAGAACATTCTGGTACAGCCACAATTATTCGCAAGAAGAATTGCATGAAGTTATCAAAGCTGTTATCGAAGCTAACCCAGAATATATTGCAATTTACTTTAATAATGATCACCATATGTTAGAAAACGCTTTAGCAGCAAAAAACATAATCACTAAACTCTTAGGTGACTAAAATGCGAATTTATAAGTGTTCATCCTGTGGTGCATACACATTTGAGGAAAAACATTGTGGAAAGCCTACTGTATTCTTAATGACCAATACCCAAAGAGTTAAGCTAAGTAAATTTTTATCGCTGCTTCTAAGACATAATCCACAATTGCTTAACCTGGAGCTAGATAGTGAAGGTTTTACAAAGATATCGCTTGACGAATTGGCGAAACGAATATCACAACAAAAAAATTTCGAATGGGTCTCTAAAGATCATATCATTGCCGTGGTATCATTAGATCCTAAGGGTCGATTTGAAATAAAGGACAATAAAATCCGGGCCACGTATGGTCATACCATAGACCATAAAATAGAATATCATAAACTTAAAGTTAATGAATTGCCGAGTGTTCTTTATCATGGAACAATATCGAGCCGTCTCTCTTCGATACTAAAAGAAGGTATAAAGCCTATGAAAAGAAAGTACGTCCATCTTTCACTAACTATTGAAGATGCATTAATAGTAGGACTTCGACGTAAGAAAAAAGGAGATAAGGTAGTCATATTGGAGGTGGATCCTGCATCTCTCATAGAGAAAGGGTATGACATATTCAAGGCTAGTGAAACAGTTTTTCTCGTTAAGAAAGTGCCACCAGATTGTATAAGAAATATAAGAGAAATGCAGCTTTAACATACATTACACTATTTACTATTTTTTGTTGCATTCAGAAGTTTTTGTATCTTGTTGAGATATCTTGAGGTTTTGACAGCGTCGGATGAAACCTCGAACAGCTTGTTGTTGTAAATAACGAAATGAGAGGTTTCCACACTCAAATTATAATATTTCCTTATATCCTCAATGAGATAATGCAATTGTACGCAGTGTGGACTTCCATCTACGGTTATTGCTGCAATTTTTGCTGGCATTGATATTTTAACCATTGCTGCTAATTTTGCTTCTGCCATGTTAATGTGGGTTTCTTCTAGACAGATATGAACTAAGTTATCAAAATTTTTACCTATCTCTTCAAGTATGTCAGTGTGTTCTTGTATAACACAACTTCCAACTATAAGCCATGCTCCTCCTCTTTTTAGCTTTTTAGAGCCAGCATTAGTCGACATTAACGGTAATTTTTCCCTCATACTCACACCTCTGTGATATTCATGCTTGTGATGAGATAGCGTTCGTGATTATTACTGGTATATTTATATTAAAATCTCTTCGCAATCTTCTACCAAAAACAATTTTTAAATTCCATGAGACAACATAATATGGGTTTTGATAAGATGGTTTTTGAACATTTGGTACTTGAAAAGTAAATGGCAATTGTACTTCACGTAAATCTAAAATTTCGATCTTGTCTGAGATTTTACCTTTAAATGCTACTTCTCTATGAGTTCCACTAAGTGATCTTATGTTACCAAGAGAGGTACCTATTGCAGCAGACATCATCGCTTCTTGAGTAACTATCTCTTGGTTTTCTAACTCAATACGGATCTCGCTAAATTTTACATGCTTATTAGCATGTATTAGCAGAGTACCGCTCACTATCTCTCCTGGCATAAAAGCAATCCTTGGAAGTGTAACGGTTCCATTCACATCTTTAAAGTCGAAAGAAAAACTTCTCGGCGTGGTATATTCTTCACCAAATACATAAGACATTACAGTGATTTCTTTTTCGGAGACTATATCTCTTCTTAATCTTCTACCAATTACTGCTTTGATCTTCCATTTTGTCTCAATTCGTGAACCCTTACAAGACGGTGGAGCTTCTGGTGGAATCATTATCGCTCTTTCGAAAGATAAGCTACCTGCAGGAATTTCTCCCTTGTCATAAATTCTTTCCTTAAAATCAACAGATTTTATGGTAGATACTCCAGTTCTCCAGTTCACTTCATATTGCTCACTAAAGTCGTCATAGTACTCCTCTTCAATATCAAAGTATAATCTTGATTCGCAAGTGAATTTCAATCTTATCTCTTCAGCCTTAAAACTTTTATTGGCTTTTACATAAATTCGTACATTCACTACTTCGCCCAAGTAATAATAATTCTTATCGGTCTCTAATATTAAATCTACTTTCGGACCAAAAAGCCCCAATAGATTCACCTTTATAATTACTTGTTGTAAATATATTATAGGTCGATAAAAATAAAACTTTTTGAATCAAAAAGTACTTGATAGGAGCCAGATTCCTATAAAAATAAATATGCCCGATGAAACTATATCTATTGTCCTTTTTCTTTCCCCTAGCAAAACCCTTATTGTTGAGCCGAGAAGCACACCTAACAACGTAATTATGATAAACGCTAAAGCGGCTCCTATAATAACAAGGATCACCATCTCACATACTGTTGATACTAACATAACAGAGATTTGTGTTTTGTCTCCTAATTCTGCAATAAATGTAAGCAGAAAAATTTCTAAGGTGACATTACCAGTAATATTAACTTCTTTTTCTTTTTCATGTTTCTTCTTAGGCTTAAGTAGAAAGACTCCAAATGCAATAAATACAATCCCTGATACGACTTTTAAAATGGATATTGGAATATAATATTGAATTACTTGTCCTATAATAGCACTAATAATTGTCATTAATATTAATGCTAATGAAGAAGCAATGAAGACTCTTATTTTTGAATATTTAGCTGATAGAGATATAACTACAAGTTGCGTCTTATCGAGCAGTTCTGCAAAGAATATTAGCGTGAATGCTATGATAAAGTCTTGGATCATACAATCACCAAGTGAGCCATGGCTAAAACAATGACTTTAGATAAGTACAAGTATGTTATTTATTTAATATTTTTCA
>JAGGXT010000243.1 GCA_021162905.1 Candidatus Odinarchaeota archaeon
ATTTTATATGGAGTATTGATAATATCTACCATTTTTCTTTACAATTCTGCTAATTTAGCGATATTATTATATGCAGGATGGATAATTTTAGCATTTGGAATTATTTTTCTATTGTGGTCAAGCAAATCACGAAAGGAGGAGCGTGTAGAAGAATATATTAGCAGGGGAGCTCTTGTTGAAAGTGGGATGTATGCCTTTGTTCACCATCCTGAATTCTTGGGCAATCTAATGATTATTTTTGCGCTGATTATTATTTCACAGCATTGGATCAGCTTGATTGTTGGTATAATCTTAATTGTTCTGCTGTGTTTTGCCATAATAGAAGAAGAAAGGAGAAACATAGAAAAGTTTGGCAAGGCATACATGGATTATATGAAGAGAGTTCCGAGAATAAATTTAATAGCTGGAATTATTAAGCATATACATAGCAAGAGAGAAAATAAAGATGAGCGATAAAAGTTTAAAATGAGCGAGCTTGGACATTCTGCGGTGCTTTGCACCTTCCCCTTCGGGTCACTTAATAGGCGAATATGTGGCTCCGTCTTTGGCTACGCCCAAATTTGCTCTGCTATGCTCCGTAGTCATTCAGAAAAATAATATCTATCTGTATCTCAATCTATATTGTCTTCCCTCGAAAAAGTTCAATATCTCACGCTTATGGCTTCAAGCCGTAAATAACTTGTTCGATGAACACCTTTTCAACTGCCTCCAAATCTCCTCAACCGGGTTCAACTGCGGAGAGTAAAACAATAATCTCTCCCAAATACCAGAAATTTCCAAAGTCAATTCTGGAGCAGTATTGACTATTATCGAGTTTTTGTTTAATGATCTTTAAATATTCTTCTGCTTAATTAATGATGTGTTGATGTTGGGCATATGCTGGAAAGTAGTGGGATGATGCTATAAATCTTGTGGTAATGCAGATAACTCCCGCTGCTTTTCCAATAACTCTTTTTCAAGTGCCTACGCAAACTTTGCATATTCCCAGAACGTTATACCAACAATAAGTTAGCAGAACCGATTTAGTACTTCCGCACTATTTTTATAAATACGCTTCTAGGCACCAAGATTCGCCAGTTCTCGAAATTTCGAAATCCTAATAAAAGTAATTTTTCGCACCAATACGGATTTTTCATTAATTAGTGCTGAAGTACTGCGATTTTATACTTTGTTGAACAAATTTAAATTTGTTGATATGTGCCGCGTGTTACTTTATTATTATTTTGAATTCTCCTAATAATTATTAACGTTATGTTAAAAATTAAGTGCCTAATACATAATAACTTTGTTTTAATCAACAGAGCAGGGATTTTAGAAAAATTTTTATATCAGAATTTTTAAAAATAAAATGGTCACAAAATGTGATTAAATGGAGGGATATATTGTGTGGAGAAGAAGACCTAGAACATTTATCTCGATTATATTTGATGATATTATAAAGATTCAAAAAGAATTGGAGCGAATGATTAATTCATTGATGGGATATTACTATCCAGAGTATCCTGAAAAGATTGAGGAAGAAAGATATATTGAGCCCCTTACGGATGTTTATGAGGATAAAGACTACGTTTACGTAACAATGGAAATCCCCGGTATTCGCAAAGAAGATATTAAGGTAAAGCTTTTAGATAATAGAACATTAGTTGTAAAAGCCGAATCAAAATTTGAGGAAGAACTAAAGGACAAGAACATTGTACGAAGAGAGCGTGGAATAGCAAAATTCTATAGAAGGATAACATTACCTTGTGAGGTAGACAAAAGCGGAATAACAGCAAAGTATAATAATGGCGTACTTGAAATCAAATTACCAAAAATAGAGAAAGAAGAGGAGGGCGGTTTTGACATAAAAGTTGAGTAATGTCGCATCAAACTACCATATGTTCCATTTTTACTTCTCCTTCTTTGAATCTTCTTAGGTTTAATGAATCAATTGGGATACTTGTTTTTCCCTCAACAATTAACTCTGCAATCAGTTTAGAAACCATAGGTGATATCATAACACCGTGGCCACTATATCCATTTGCTTGTATAAATCCTTCAACCTCATCAACTTCTCCAAGTATAGGTCTATGGTCGGGGGTAATATCATAGCATCCAGCCCATTGTCTTAGAACTTTTACATATCGTAGGTCAGGTAGTACTTGAACTGCTACTCTAGCAAATCTCTCCAAAAAGTCAGGGGATGATCTAAAGTTTATTCCAGGTTTTTCATAAGGATTACCCATTCCACCAATTATTTCACCGTTGTTTGTTTGTGTGATATACAATCCATGATGAAATGAGATTATCATGGGGTTGATAATAGGTTTAAGAGTCTCAGTTACCATTATTTCACGCCTATATGGCTGATTTGGCAATTCGACACCAGCCATTTCGGCAACATATCTAGAGAATGCTCCGGCTGCATTAACAACAATTCTCGCTTCAATTTCACCTTTATCTGTAATAACACCTTTTATCTTTCCATTTTCCACTTTTATCCCAGTAACTTTAGTATAAATGTAAACATTAATACCCATTTCTTTAACTTTCTTCCAATAACCATAGACTAGTCTTATAGGATGTAATACACCGTCTGTTGGATTATAGGCTGCACCTAATATTTTACTTTCATCAATCACAGGAGCTATCTCTTTAGCTTTCTCTGGAGATACCCATCTACTTGGCACACCTAGCTTATTTTGCAACTTTATATTTTCTTTATATTTTTTAACCTCCTCTTCTGTAAAAGCAAGAATTAAATAACCTGTTTGTCTGAAAAAGAAGTTCCAGCCGAGTTCTTGTGGAAGTTTTTTAAACATCTTTACGCTTTCTCTGGCAAGAATTATGTTTTCCTCTGTATCCCATTGCTGTCTAACACCACCCGCATTTCTACCAGATGCTCCGAAACTTGGATACCGTTGCTCTATTACTACAACGTCTTTAAATCCTCGCTTTGCAAGTTGGTATGCTATACCAAGTCCAGTAACTCCAGCACCTATTATAACAACCTCAGTCTTCCTCTTCATCTTTTTCACCCACCAGCAACTTAAAATACACAGGGTTTGCAGGAGGACGTGCTACCGTTGCGGATATCTCTTCTATTTTTTGTCCAGTTTCTCTAGCCAATATTCCCATAACAAGGTCCATGCATGTTTTCCCTTGGCAGAATCCAGTAGCGAATCCCACAAATCTTTTTAATGACTCCATATCTGTATATCCCAACTTTATTGCTCTTATAATTTCTTCTTCGGTTATGTCTTCGCACCTACAAACTATCTTTTTAGGAACTACCATAACACACACCTCACTCAGCTAAAATGGCTCTAACTTTCATTGCTAATTCATCGTCCACTTCAACTGTTACAAGATAAGTTCCAGCAGATTTTGGAGATTTCAAAATTCTAACAACAGGTGCTTTGCCTAATACGTTGCCAACTCTATCAAGAATTTTTACTAGATCACCTTTTTTGGGAACTGGAAGTAATTCATGAGGGACTGTAACCCATGTCTTATTTTCAGGGGATTTAGATTTATCAACTAAGAATATAGCAAGCCCAGGGCATACTTGCACACATATTGTGCAATGAATACATTTATCATAATTTACTCGTGGTATAGAAACTAAAGTCTCCATAGTAATCGCACCAGATGGGCAGTAATACGCACATGCATCACATGGTATTTCTTCTGGATCCTCTATAATTGGAACTGGGCCTTTTTTCATGTGTTCTATTGTCGGAATATCTATTATTTCCTCTTCAAGTATATAACCTCTTGATCTAAAATCACCTTTTTCCCCGCTCATCACGCCTCACCTATCATGACCTTTTTTAAGCCTGCAACAACTTTTGCACTTGTTGGTCCAGATCTGAACTCAGCAAGATCTTTCATTGTTTCTTCACGCTCTTTGATAAGCTCTTCTTCTATTTTTTTATCCGTTACACCAAGACTTAATGCTGCACTAATCCCTGCAATTCGTCCTTCCATAATTGCGGTACTTGCTTCTTCAATTCCAGAAACATCGCCTGCAACATATATTCCGGGGACTGTAGTCTCAAGATATTTATTTCTTAATGCAACAAAACCTCCAAGTTCTTTCACATATCTCATTTCACAACCAGCCATTTTCAGTAATTCATATGATGGTTTAAGACCTATGTTTATGCACAGTAAGTCGCACTTTATCTCTTTTTCAGTTCCAGGAATTGGTTGCCACTTGTCATTAAGCTTAACAATTACAACTTTTTCTAGATGCTTTTTACCTATAGCCTTTTTAACTGTATGTCTTGTTAGGATTGGAACACCGTATCTTCTTATTTTTGCTGCATGCACAAAATATCCACCAATATGCGGCATAGCTTCGACTATTGCTTTCACTTTAACACCCACTTGCAATAATTGATATGCTAATATAAGACCTACATTTCCAGCGCCGACTATCACTGCCTCATTTCCTGGTTTTATTCCATATACGTTCATTACCGTTTGGACACCACCAGCACCCATTATACCAGGAAGATCATTATTTTCGAAAACTAGCATTCTTTCATAAGCACCAGTAGCAACTATAATTTTCTTAGCCTTAACCTTGAAGTACTCTCTTTGCTCTCTTACAACACTAAGAATGTTACCTTCAAATATGCCAACGACTGAAGACTGAAGGTAGACTTTAATGTTATCATACTTCTTCAATTCCTCTGTTAGCTGTTCAGCTATTATAAAACCTCTAACTCCAGCGTGATGCTTAGCTGAACCAAAGAATTTATGTGTCTGCTTTACCAATTGGCCTCCAAGGCGAATTCCTTCATCAATTATGAGTATACTAAATCCAGCTTTTGCTGCACTAAGAGCCGCAGAAAGACCAGCAGGTCCTCCACCAATAATTACTATATCTGCTTCGATAGTTTCGGGGCCTTTTTCAGGTATTTCTTTTCTTTTAGCTTTTCCTAGAGGATACTTTCCATGACCAGTGAATTTTCTAATAATTTTCTGATAGAAATTATATAAAAAGCGAGGTCTTAGAAATTTTCTAGTATAAGCATCTGAGCTTAAGTCGAAATGATCCAAAATGCTATAAATATCATGCTCAACGGACGGCCAAGCATTTTGAGAGCGGACATCCATTCCTTCGCGAACAGGGATAATGCAAGTTCTAACATTTGGAATTCCATCAACTGTCATGATGCATGATGAGCATTTTCCGATAGCACAGAACATACCACGTGGCCTATGATATTTTAAGCTGCGAGTTAAAATCTTCACTCCATTTGCATATAATGCCATTGCAATTGGTTCACCCTCATAAGCGATCATCTTTTTTCCATTGTAGTAGAATGTTATTGGTTTTCCTCTTTCAAATTTGAGAATCGGATGTTCAGTAAGTCGTAAGTCAGCTCGACCCATGCAACATCATCTACCACAATTGTTCGACAGAATAAATTATTTCAAAACAAAATATATAAAATTGATAATAAAAATTGTTGAAAAATGTTTATTGAAAGTAAAAAATTTTATCATGAATAAATTTTATTCATGAATTCTCAGAGCCAATATGACTCTTCTCGATAACAAATCTTTTTTATCATTCAAAAAATCAAAATTTCTTAATTTTTACATGCGCTCTTATTTCTCTTTCTTTTCAAAATTTTTTCTTAAATAATAATTTTGACATGCCAATCATTAGGGGGAGTTTAACAAAGTAAGATTTTAAATCCTGGTATCGTTTCTTCCCAGCAACTAAATCCAGAAGATCCTTGCCATAACGCAAGTTATTGGAGAGTAACTCAACAACTGACTTAGAATAACTATAAAAATATCTCGCGAATGAAAATGCTATCTTTTGATCATGAAGCACTTCTTCCCACAATATTTTTTCGTACTTTGAAAGATATCTTTTTGAAAAATTGCTTTCATTTAAAGCACCTATTATCATAGAAGAGGCAATCTCAGAGCTTTTTATAGATGGATATATACCTTCTCCTGTAATAGGATCTACAACGCCAGCAGCATCCCCTATTAACACAATATTATCGCTAACTATTTTACGTTTTAAACCCCCGACAGGAAGTATAGATCCTCTTAATTTTGAATAATCAAAATTAGGAAATTTTATGTATTTGAGAAAACGATTAAGCTTCTCCTTAATATTTGATGCCATATGTATAAATGCCCCTATTCCTATGTTAATTACATTTCCTTTTACAAAAATCCAACCATATCCATGCTTAACAAATCCAAAATACATATGTAGTTTATATTCACCAGCTAACTTTTTAATTTCTTGTTTATTTAGCTCCGTTTCATAAACAAACGCAAAGCCAAAACTGTTTTTTTCCCAGGTTTTTCTAATACCTGCAAGCTTTGCAACTTTTCCTAATGCGCCGTCTGCTCCAACTAAAATTCTACTTTTAAAAATATTACCACTTTTAGTTGCTACTTTAACATAGTTTTCACTTCTTTTAATACTCTTTATTGCTTCTTTCTCTCTAAAACTAACACCCTCATTTATTGCACAACTTAGAAGGAAGTTATCTAATAAAATTCTACAAGACATATACACTACATCATTTTCTTGAGATAATACAACTTCAGGTCCGTCTATATGCTTCAAAAATACAGACCTTGTTTTATCAAGAATTATTTCGTCAGAAAGTTTCATTCCAAGATTTTCTAAAAGACTATAGGCCCTATATGTAATACCTCCTCCACATGGCTTATCTCTTGGGAATTGACACTTGTCCAATAGAAGTACTTTAACACCTTTTCTTTGTAGAAGATAAGCTAATGACGACCCAGCAGGTCCAGCACCTACAATAATAACATCATAATACATAATAATGCACCGTGCATCACGGTACTTATTAAGCTATAATACTATACTTTTTTGTATTGATAAACATATAACATGCTTAATAAATAACATTTTAATAAAAAATAACAAAATAATGATTTATTTGACTATCAGTATGCAAGAAGAAAAATAAAGTGTTATTAAATAGGAGATTAAACATCAATTACCATTTTTTCCTTGTCATAGTCTGCTAGTTCAAACTCTCTTGTTAATTTAATAGCCTTTCGTGGGCAGACTTCTTCACACTGACCACAAAATAGACATCTGCTATAAAAGAATTTTGGTTTTTTCTTAAGCTTTGTTCTATCGTCCTTCACCATTTCAATTGCTCCTGATGGGCAATTCAAAGCACATAGGCTACATCCAATACATTTCTGTATGTCAAATGCTATCTTCCCACGATATCCCTCTGGGGCTTCTACTTTAACAAAGGGATACATCTCAGTAGCTGGTTTCTTAGGTATATGTTTCAATAACTCTTTTTCTAATGCTCCAGGATAGTGCATTTAAAACACCCCCCAAAATATAAGAACCTCAACAGCTAAAATTTGTAATATTGCAACCGGTATAAGATATTTCCAGAAGCCTCGAACCATCTGATCTATTTTATACCTAGCGAATAAAGATCTTAGATTGCTTAGGATAAACATTACTACTAATGTTTTAATGATAAACCATATTGTGTAAAAAACTGGCTCAAGTCCAGGAATCGATGGCCCGTATGGACCCCCAAGGAAAAGTGTTGCAGCAAGCCCAGAAACAAAAACCATTTTTAGGTCCGTCGCAAGCCTAAAGAATGCCAATTTCTTTCCACTATATTCTACCTGCCAACCACTCACAATTTCCGTTTCTGCTTCTGGTATATCAAATGGCACTTTCTCTAATTTGGCAAGGGAACTTATGAGATAGATAACAAATGCAACGAGATAAACGACAAACGTAACTGGTGTAGCAATTATTAAAGGCAATCCTAGTGTTTCTATTTGGTACTTAACTATATTTTCTATTTCAAGACTCCGTGCAATAAGAGCTACGGAGATTACAGACAGAACAAAAGGTATCTCATAGGCAATAAACTGAAGCCCTGTTCTTTCAGTACCAATAATTGAAAATCTATTGCCAGAAAAATATCCAGCAAACATAATTAATAGTCCAAATACTGTTGAAATGAATAATACAAATAGAAGATCCCCTGGAAAACTTAATATTCCAGATAGTGAAGTTATGGGAATAAACAGTAACGTAAATAGCGAAACAATAAGTGTTAGTAGAGGAGTTGCAGTAAATCCAAATTTATCGGCTTCAATTGGTGTAATATCTTCCTTTGCTAATAATTTTATAAAATCTGCAAAAGGTTGAAGTATACCTCTTGGTCCCGTGAGAAAAGGCCCTACTCGATTTTGAAATCTAGCATATAACTTTCTATCGAACCACTCTAGAAACCAACCATAAGCAATGCAGAAAAGTGCACCTGGAAATATTACAATTTTTAAAATTAAGATGAGTAACTCTATTGCTTCCATCTTTCTCTCACCACTTCCTCACCATGCTCTTTATACCATTTAATTGAATATTTTCTCAGTTGTTTGGTGTCCCAAACCCACCTTTTCCCAGAGTTTTCATCTATGAATAATGCGCGATCCATACATGCGAAACAAGGATCGATTCCAGCAAGTACAATAGGTATATCGGCGATATAACACCCTTTAAGCATCTCACAAACTGGGAGCAAATTAGCTAGTGTGGGAGTTCGAATCTTAAGTCTCTCAGGCTTATCCGTACCATTAGACTTTATGTAATAGAATAATTCTCCTCTAGGTGCTTCAACTCTACTGAGAACTTCATTTTCAGCAACTCTACGAGGAAATTTGGTTCTTATCTCTCCTTGTGGCAAATGCTCAAGTATCCACCTACTCATTCTAATAGATTCTAAAGTTTCATCAACTCTTACAAGAATCCTAGCAAGAACATCACAAGTATCATAGACAATCACATTAAAAGGTACTTCATTATAAGCCCCATAAGGAACATCCTTACGTATATCCACATCTACTCCAGAAGCGCGAGCTGTTGGGCCTACAGCATTAAGTTTAAGAGCTTGTTCACGTGTTAAGATTCCCACATTTGCAGCTCTAGCTAGAATCGTTTGCTCTTTCATACAAACCTCTTTATAGTATTTTGTTCTTTCTTCAAGGATATC
This sequence comes from Candidatus Odinarchaeota archaeon, assembly GCA_021162905.1. The sequence goes on from JAGGXT010000243.1 coordinate 9,033, forward strand.
CAATCCCTTCAATATTTTGTATTTTAGCTCATCTGAAATGTCCCTACGGACACCACCTACAGTATTCATTGCATAATTAACTCTATTTCCAGAAATCATTTCTAGTATGTCCATAACAACTTCTCGATCGCGCCAGACTAACATGAAGAATGTGTCAAATCCTATTTCATGCGCAGCAACACCAAGCCATAATAAGTGACTGTGAATACGTTCTAGCTCCCAAATTAATGTTCGGATATATACTCCTCTAGGGGGGGCTGTAACACCAGCAAGAGCTTCAGCTGTTTGAGCATAACAACCTTGATGAGCTGCACTGCAAATCCCACAAACTCTTTCACAAAGATAAAGGTTTTGAATATAAGTCTTTGATTCTGCTAATTTTTCAATGCCTCTATGAGTATAGCCTATTCTAAAGTTTACATCTATTATCAATTCACCATCAACAGTAAACGTGAAGTTTTCAAATTCCTTAAGAGCTGGATGCTGTGGGCCTACAGGTATTTTAAACATTCTTTTTTCCTCAGTCAATAATTTCACCTCCACAATAACATTCATTTCATTTGCTCAGGTTTCCAATCCTTTCTGAGTGGATAAACTCCTTCAGGCCAGTCATCAGGCAACACTAAGTGTGTAAGGTTTGGATGTCCATTAAATATAACTCCAAGAAGATCAAAAACCTCTCTTTCATAAACAAGTGCCGATGGAAAGATATCTGAGACAGTGTCTATCTTTGGGTCTGACCTAGAGATTTCTGTTACTATTGTTATAGTTAAACTGCTTTTGGGTTCTAGAAGATGATATAAAAGCTCTATTTTTTCGCCAGTATCAATCCCAGTTATTGTTGTTAAATGATATGCACTCCATTTCTCCAGAGCATATTTTAATGCCTCTTTATAGGCATCCTCTACTACCTTTATAAAGACCTGCCTCTTACCTTTAACATAACCATCTACAAACTTTTCACCTAATACTTTCTTAAAACTTTCAATTACTTCGTTTTCAAAGGATGTTTCCTCACTCATATTCCCTTCCCTTCTTAAGATTTTTGCAATTTCTCTAATAACTTTACAACACCATGGATTATTGCTTCGGGTTTTGGTGGACACCCAGGTACAAACACATCAACAGGTATTACTTCGTCCACGCCTGCAACTACATTATATGCTCCACGAAAAACGCCACCACTCATGGTACAAGTCCCTACAGCTATAACAAATTTTGGATCTGGCATTTGATTATATATTCTTATTAGTCTCTTTTTGGTCTGCCTAGTTACTGGACCTGTAACAACTAATATGTCAGCATGACGGGGACTACCTTTAAGGAGAATGCCAAAGCGTTCAACATCAAACCTAGGTGTTAATGCTGCTACAACCTCTATGTCACATGCATTACAACCGCCAGAGTTATAGTGAATTATCCAGGGGGATTTCATTCTTGCCCATTTTACAAGTTTGCACAACGCCATTTTTTACCACCTTGGTATTTTTAAGAGGATCAGAAACACTATAATTGCATATGCCGCAACTACATAAAATGATAACGAATACATGGATAATGCCAATATGAGAGCAGCTATTTCAAAAATTACGAAAAATGCAATATAATAAAAGTGATGTATATATACTTGAATTTCCTCAGGAGGATAATCCTCACCACATGCATAGGGAGCTGTTTTCTCAGGATTCTCTTCGCTTGGAGGAGCTATTTTCTTTCCTAGAATATAAAATGCAACTGCTATGAGAATACAAATTAATAATCCAATCCAAGTTGCCAAAGCTTCCATATCATCAAACCTCCAGAGTATTCTCTCTTGCAAATAATCTGCTTATTTCCTTAATACTTATTATGTAGGTACAATCTTTCATCATCTGCAATCATCACCTTATTCTTAATCACTCATATAAATATAAAAAAGATTCTTTTTAAACATGAAATACTTATTTTTATAGAGTTACATCTTGAGTACCGCTTTCGCTGCAGTTTCAACCACATCAAATACTACTTTTGGCCACACAATTCCTATGAGGAATATCTGTATGGTTAAGATGACTATGGGTATAAGCATCAACAGTGGAGCCTCTTTTACGTGTTCCATCTCTCTGGTTGGCTTAGCAAACAGTATAATGTGAATTAATCTCAGGTAATAGACTACTGAGAGAGCACTATTTATGAGAGTTAACGCTGCAAGCACTATTTGCCCACCAACCACTGCACCCCATATTATCATCAACTTGGATGTAAAGCCACTCAACCCAGGAACTCCTGCAATTGCCAGACATCCTATAAAGAAGCTAAATGTAGTTACAGGCATCTTTCGCCCTATACCTTTAAGTTCCTCTAGGTTTCTAGTACCTAACTCGTGAATAAACGCTCCTGCGCAAAGAAATAGCATCCCTTTCATTATGGAATGGTTAAGTACATGAAGAAGACCTCCAGCTATGCCTAATATAGCTGCCTCCTCACCCACACCACTCATCATTCCCACGGATATACCTGCAAAGATATATCCTATATTTGCTATGCTAGAATATGCCAATAATCGTTTAATATCTTCTTGAAGCAATGCCATTATATTGCCAACGGTCATAGTTAAAACTGCAAATATAGCAATTACTGTTCCATAATCCAGAACAGTAGCTGGAAAAGCTAAAAGTAAGATACGCAAAATACAGTATACGCCATTCTTAATAACAACTCCAGACAACATGGCACTAATTGAGCTGGGTGCAGCGGGATGCGCATCTGGCAACCAAGTATGAAGTGGTACTATTGATGCTTTTACTCCGAATCCTATTATTAACATACCTACTATTATGTAAAATGATGGATTTGCTTCCGCAGCTTGCAAAGCTTGATGTATAGCTTCATAATTAAGGGTTCCGGTAAGCCCATAGATTAGTGATATAGCATATAATATTGTAGCAGACCCAAAGGCTGACATTACAAGATATTTAAATCCTGCCTCTACGGGTTCCCATGTTTCTTTTCGGAATGAAACAAGTGTGTAGCTTGAGAGACTCATTAATTCCCAAGCAACAAAGAGTGTAAATAGATCACCTGCATACACCACTAAGTTCATCCCACCGATTAAAGCCAGCAGAAGTGCATAATACTCATCAAGACCAGTATCTTTTTTCATATATGTGATACTATATATTGTTACTAGGAAACCCAAGTTGCTGAAAACGAAAGACATAAACCAACTTAACATATCAACTCTAAGACAAGCACCTGTAGGTGGTTCAAAAAGATAATAGAATGTAATCACACCTTGTTCAGAAATAGATGGGTATAGATAAATTACGGATGCTATAGTTCCCAATGCTATTAAAGTAGCAATGAGATCTCTGGCTCTTTCAAGTCCTATCTTTCTGAAAAGTATACCGAGTAACGGAATTATGATTGCACCTATAAACGGTACTAATAAGGGTAATAATACTTCTTGTATCATTTTAACCACCGATTAAACTTTCTATTTCTTTAGCAGCTGGAACTAACATTCTTAATACGAGATCAGGATAGAATCCCAAGAGAACTGCAAGAAATGCTAGGAATGCCATAGGTGCTAACATAGTTAGAGGTGGATCCTTAACATTTTCAAACGCCTCCTTTGGTGGGCCAAAGAAAACTTTCCTTACCATCCAAAGTATATAACCAGCGGTAATCACAGTAGATATTACAGCTAAAGCTGCAATGAAGAGATGCCCTGTTGAAAAAGCACCTGTGAATATTAAGAATTCACTAACGAATCCATTAAGAGGTGGAGTCCCCATCATTGCTAATCCTGCTATAAGCGTTATTGTTGCAGTTGCAGGCATTTTCCCAGCCAATCCTCCAAGTTGGTTCATATCTCTACCCTTTACTGGACCAATTTGATACACTAAAACTCCTGCTACCATGAAAAGGAGCCCCTTAAAAATGGCATGGTTTACTATGTGAAACATCGAACCCGCTATTCCATATGTTGTAGCCGATGCTAGTCCTAGGAACATATAGCCCATTTGTGATATGCTCGAATAAGCAAACAACCTTTTGAGATCTGTTTGCGCGAGCGCTAATATACCACCATAGATCATTGTTACCACAGCTATAACCATAAATGTCATAGAGTATACTGTGAATGTTGTTCCGAAGAATGTAAGAAGAATTCTAGCAACAGCGTATACACCACACTCACTCATGACTCCTGAAAGGATAACACTTATTGGAGCTGGTGCTTCTGCGTAAGTATCTGGTAACCAATTATGTAACGGAAACAAGGCCATCTTTACTGCAAATCCCAGCATAAAGAGTGCCACTATTAGATTAAGAGTTGAAGTTGAAGCTGCCGCTATACCCTTAATCATCTCTTCAGAGTATAAATCAAATGTTGTTGTAAGACTCCATGTAGCTACAATAGCAAGAAGTATACATATGGCACCTAAGTGAGTATACATGAAATACTTAAATGCTATTAGTTGAGCTTTTTCTGAAGTCCCCCAGCGGGCAATCAGCAACCATGATGGAATTAGCATTAATTCCCAGAATATGTAAAACTGAACCAAGTTTGTTGCTAGAATAACACCAGCAATGCCCGCTATGTAAATGAGCAAAAGGGCAAAATAAAGCTCTTGATTATGCTTATGTGACATATATTCTATTGAATATAGTGCTGCAAGTGTACATAACAGTAATACCATTCCCACAATTGGGGTACTTAAGTTATCCGCTCGTAATCCGAAGGTTAAAAATGTTACACCAAAGGGTCCTGCCCATGCATATTCCTCAACATATAATTTCCCCTCAAGGACGTCAGGTACTACAAATATTGAAAATATTACTAGGGATACTAGGGAGAAAATAAATGATAGCCATCCTGCAGCTTTTGTTGACCACTTACCTACAACATAAGTTATTGGCGCACCAATTATGAGTAACATTATCATGATCAAAAGTGGGCTACTCATTTTTTTACCTCCTTAACCAAAAAGTAATAGTAATAGCATCACAATTATGCCTAGCATTACGGCGATCATATTATAGTTAAGATCTCCAGTATGCGTCTTTCTAAATAACTCGGTAAATCTACGAACAACCCATGCTACTGCATAGTTAAATCTATCAACTACTGCTTGCTCAAAGAACTTATAGATTACTACGCTTAGCTTTATAAATCCCCCAACAAGCACCTTCATGTAAAAGTCATTGATATACCATCTATTATAGAAGAAACTATGTACCATTCTGAAGAAGTTATGCTTCTCTAAAAATTCACCAGGATCTATTTTACGACTCCAATAGAAGTAATATGCTGGGATTCCTCCAAGAGCGAAGGCACCTAGTGTCATGAGTATCGTTGGCGAGAACAAGGTCCTTATAAAGATTTCAACTGAAGCATGAATTTCAATATCTTCCCAACCTTGAAACATGAATACTTGAAACAACGGGGCAAAGAACCCGCCTACAATTGACACGATGGTTAAAATTACTAATGGAACCAACATTATTTGGGGTGCTTCATGTATATGTTCACCTTTCCGCTCCATTTCTTTAAGATATTCGCTTTTGGGCCATATGAATATTATCGCGATCATCCTAATACTATAAAACAGTGTCATTGCAGCTGTTATCACTGCTACAAATAATAATATATATCCAGTCATACCGATAAATGTATAGCCGTGGCTATATGCTTCTTGTGCAAGTACCCACGCAGCATCAAATATTGTTTCTTTAGACCAGAAACCACTAAGTGGTGGTATGCCTGCAAGCGATAAGGCACCAAATAACATACATTTATATGTTATTGGCATGTATTGTTTCAGTCCACCCATCTCGAACATATCTTTCGTTCTAGTAGAATGGAGAACTGCACCAGCTGAGAGAAACAGAAGGGCTTTGAAAACAGCATGTGACATTAAGTGAAACGTTCCTGCATAATATCCCTCAGCAATTTCTCCAACAACATAGCCTAGTAGTCCTCCTATTCCAAGTGCAAGCATCATATATCCTATTTGTGAAATTGTTGAATAGGCTAACACCTTTTTAACTTCTCTTGCTACCATTCCCATTGTTGCAGCAAGGAAGGCTGTAAAGGCACCTATACAAGCAACTACCATTGAAAATGTATATAGAGCACTAGTAAAGTTAATCATTGTAAATACCTCAACAAAGATAGGCAATACTCGAGCTACTAGGTAAACACCAGCTTTTACCATCGTCGCAGCATGTATGAGAGCAGAAACTGTTGTTGGTCCGGCCATGGCTTCTGGTAACCATACATGTAATGGAAATTGAGCGCTTTTTCCTATTGGTCCGCCAAAAAGTAATATTACCGTTGGTACAAGTAATCCACTTGCAACAAGCAATCTTGCCCATTCTACGTGCTCTTCAAGTTCAAGAAAGTTAAATGTTGGATTTCCTGCTTTCCAAGTGTAAACGTAAATTGTTAATATAGCTATTAAGAGAGCTACGTCACCTATACGAGTTGTAATGAAGGCCTTCATTCCACACATAGCATTATATTCGCCTTCAGTTTCATAATCTGGAACCGGGCTTGGCTCCTTCTTTTTATGCCAGAAGCCTATTAAAGCGTATGAACATAAGCCAACAATTTCCCAGCCTATAAACATTTGCAGAAGATTATTTGCCATAACTAGAAGAACCATTCCTCCAACGAAAAAATTCATGAAAAACCAATATCTAGTTAGATCTGGTTCTCCGTACATATATCCAAGTGAATATACCATAATTAGAGCTCCAAGACCACTTGCGATATTCGCCATAAAGACACTTAGTGGATCCATCAATACACCCATTTCAATACCTAAATCAGCAATCCAAGTTACTCTTGATTGATAAGGAATTACGTTGCTAATTATGTTACCAGTAAGCCAATCTATAACTTTTCCTGCAAATATATCAGGCACCATCGAAAATGCAAATACAAAACTAATAATGCTAAAAAGAACTGCACTATAATCTCTTACTTTGGAACCAATTTTTGCTAGAAGTGGTGTCAATATCGCACCTATTATAGGAATAGCCCAACATAACCATGGTGCTAAGGGCAGCATAGCTTACAAACCTCCTACCATTTCAATCTTCTCATCTTTCTAACATCAAGAGTTCCATAATGCCGATATACAAGAAGCGTAAGTGAAAGTGCTAAGGCGATGACTCCAGCACCAACACCAATAGAGATTATAACATAGGTGTGTGTCAAAGGATCAAAACCCGTAGCTGTTGTACCAAGAGCTATGAAATTTAAATGAGCAGCATTGATTAGTATCTCAATACCTATTATTAATTTGATAAGATTTCTCTTTGTGGCTAAACAATATAATCCTATCAGGTAGAGTATTGCGGATGCGCCTATATACCAATATAGTTCTATCATTTTTCCTCTCTCCTCTCCTTTCTAAACAGTGCAGCCACTCCTAAACCAGCCACAAATAATGCCATTGCTTGAATCAAAACATCCATTACTCTCACTTGCCAAATAGATTGAGCTACGCTCTTTAAGATGTCTTGAAAAGACATAAGCTCTGGTAAATTTAATGTCCTTCCATAAGCAAACTGAAGTCCCACGTAGCTTGTAATTAATACTTGTACTAAAATAATGGCTATAATTATAAAGAGAACTCCTCCAGAAATCCTTGTAGCAATTTCTTGCTTTGTTTCTATCTTTTCTTCTTCACCAGGAGTTGTTAGACTTAGTACCGCTAGGAAAAGTACAATAATTGCACCAGCATATACTAGTAAGTTAATAACCGCTACATAAGGAGCGTATAGTACATAGAAAATTATGCTTAAAACTGTACTCATAAGGCCAAGGGAAGCTACTGCATACACGAGCTTTTTTAACTCAACAGCCATGATCGCGAAAATAATTAGAAGCACAATTAGTGTGATTTCAACAATAAATTCTAGGCTCATTTTTATACCTCGTTTGATTTACTGTCGCGCCGTGCGATGTCTTATTGTAATTAAAACCTAAAAAAGTTTTCGCCTTGGTATACGAGAAAATGAGATAAAAAACAAAAACAAATGAAGACTTTTCTTAAAAATATTAAAATGAAAAATACTTGGTAATACTTATTAAGAAAAAAGTAATACTAATACGTAGTAGTTCTAGAATTTATTTAGACAAGAAAAATGTAATATTATTATTGCCTTTAAATAATACCTTATGC
>JAGGXT010000014.1 GCA_021162905.1 Candidatus Odinarchaeota archaeon
GGTATTATAATTAGGTGTTAATAATGATCAAAAGATTACATGTAAAAACTACAAGAGCTTTAAAGAAATGGAAGTTGAACTTAGTAAATTTAATGTAATAATTAGACCTAACGCAAGTGGGAAGAGCAACTTCATAGAGCTATTAAAATTTATTAGTTCTAAAGAGTTTTTTGATGAGTTTTTAACTAAGTTGGGAGGGTTTAGTGCGGTAACATTTGCTTGCAATCAACAACCCATTGAAATTGCAATCGATTTTAGTTTAAATAATCATGATTATTCATATACCTTTAGAATTAAGAAATTTAGGGACTCCACAATTCTTGACTTTGAAAAACTCATTGTTAATGGCACACCTATTTTCGAAGTTAAAACAGATGAGGATAGATATTTTGTGATGATAAAGGGAAAAAAGGATAGTATAAGCGGTTTACCTTCGGGTAAACAAATTTTAAGATATGAAATGAACGATATTAATATAAGGCTTGCAAGCGATTTTATTACATCAATCAATACTTTTAATTTTTCACCAAAAGCCATGCGTTCAACATGCGGAATTAGGAAACAATACATACTTTCTGAAGATCGTTCGAATTTAGCACAAGTCCTACACACATTATTAACTGAAAGAAGAAAAGTATTTGACGAAATTGAAAGTACCCTAAAAGAGGCAATTCCAGAGGTTGAAGAACTATTAACGCCAATTGAGAAGGAAAATGAAGTAAGTATAGGCATTAGAGAAAAAGGTTTGATGTAAATTTCTCATATCATCAGATATCTGATGGTACATTTAGGTTACTTGCATATATCACTGCATTGCATACCGATTCATATGTTCTTGCTTTTGAGGAACCGGAGATTTCAATCCATCCATGGTTATTAGAATTATTAATAAACCTATTGAAGAGTTCCAATAAACAAATTATTTTGACAACCCACTCACCAGCACTTCTCAATCATGTATCAGTGGATGATATAATCATTATAGAAAAGCAGAACGGTCAAAGTATTTTCAGAAGAATTCGGAAAAAAGAAGAATTAAATGCTGTCAAACGTCTTTTAGAGGAAGGTGTTCCTCTTGGAGAACAGTGGATGTCAAATGTTTTCGGTGGAGTTCCATGAAAATAGGATTAATAGTAGAAGGTCCAACAGAAAAAGTGTGTTTGAGAAAATTCTTAAGAAAATGGGTATTATTCCTGAAATAATCTGTTCACATGATAAAAATAATATTTTTAATGTTAGAAAAACCGCTATTATGTACACTCTTTACTTTTGGATTATAAGTGTAATAAAGTCATTATACTAGTTGATAGAAATAACGATAGCCCAAAAATCTTGCAAAATAAGTTTAAAGGTATTTTAAGAAAGCTAAGTAATGAAAATATGCAAGAAAGGGTATTTTTCTGTATAATTAATAGAAAAATAGAATCTTGGCTTCTAACAGCTATTCCAACTTGTTCAAAAAATCCAGAAAATGAAGATTATCCAGAAAAGAGACTCAGCGAATGTTTAGGAAGAAAATATATTAAAGGCTATCGTAGAACTGTAAGCCAATTAGCAGCTCAACTTGATTTAGAAGAGTTAAAAAGAAAAATGTCCCTCATCAAATGCTTTTTTGATGCTATTAGAGATCCTAAGTAATGAAGTATGAACTAGCACATCTTTATCTTTTCCTATGTAGCAATTAAAAAAGTTTCAATTAATATTGTGAATGCAAAGATTTGCGTGATTATTATCATTATGCCCTCATATATGCTCAATTCCTTATCGTCCGTGATGCTGGTTTTTATCATCCAAATTAATAGTGCACCTGCAACTAATTCAAAGAGTATGAACTCGTCCAAGACTATACTTACCAAGGTTCCAATGATCCCTATAAGGAGAAGATATGATTGCATAACCCCAGCTAAGAGATTCCCTAAGCCTAAATGAATCCTCCCTACTTCTCTCTTCGCTGCGGAAACAACAGCTATTATGTGTTCAGGAACAGATCCTGCTAAACCTATTAATAGTGCTAAGAAAGCTTCAGAAAGTCCAAAGATCCTCACAGAAATTTCTACTACACGTGATAGTGATTCACCAGCTATAAAGATTCCACCGAAACCAATTATTGCGGGTATTATTATATCTTTGATTGAGACCTCTTCGTGAGCTACGTCTAATGCCCTCTTGTACTTGAATATGAAGAATAAATATGCCATATATGTTAATACCAGCAGAAATGATACCTCATGAGGGATGTCAAAAACTTGGCCTTCGGAAAATAGATCTGATAGTATTCCAAAACATATCACAAGCGCAAGCATAGCTATAGTACTTCTCATAACTGGAGTTTCAATGAAAATTAATTCATCAGGGACTTTTATAGTACGGCCTCTAATGTTTCCTATTACTATTACAACACCTACTAATAGCGTGTTAAATCCTGCTGTAATTACCGCTACTAGTACTGCAAATTCTGTAAAACCTTTTAGAGCCGCAATAACTGCTACAACTATCTCTGGCAAGTTTGATGCGAGGCTTGAAACCACTCCGACAACATAGTTAGAAATTCCAGTTTTTCTGCCAAGGGCTTCAACACTCTTTATGGCCTCCTCTGATGCTGCAAGTGCTAAAAACAAACCACCAATTCCACCAAGGAATGCTACAACAAGGGTTATTTCATATCCCAATACAAGTTGGATTAGAAAATAAAACGTGAGTACGATTGCTAAGCACCATTCTAGTATCTTCTTGATATTCCGTCCTGATTCAGTATGCATACTTTCATGCCTCACAATACTTCTAGCGCAGATTATATACAAGAAAGATTCTTTGCTTTAGTAATCGAATATGAAAAATTATGAAATTTCACTTTAAA
>JAGGXT010000124.1 GCA_021162905.1 Candidatus Odinarchaeota archaeon
AGGCCGCAAGGAATAGAGGACGGCAACATAAATTTTCCTTCTGGAGTCAAAGTGATGCCCCGCATAAGCGGTTGTATCGAAGGCCTCAATGAATAGAGGACGGCAGCAGGTAATATTTATGTGATAGTGGCAATAGCGTTTAATATTGGAGGACTTAGATCTATGAAATTGGTTTAGCACAGAAAAAATAATCCAGCGAACAATAATATACAACATTTTAGCGATTATTCCGAACCTAATATACATATTTACGGTAGGTGGTTAGAATGGATTTATTTGAATTTCTTTACAAACTTGGTGAAAAGTATGGATTGTCAAAACTTGATATTTTGGAAATGATACGCTTTTTAAAATGGAATCATCCTGTTGCACAGTATGATGTATTATTGCGATTATTTAAGGAACGCGGAATTGAATTAGAATACTTAGATAAAGTACGATTAATGCAATTTTTCCCATATATAGATGTTCGGAGTTGGAGGGAAAAACGTGGAGGATATAGATATAGAAAATCTCACTAAATTATCTTTTAACAGAAATAATTGATTTATGGATTAAAGTGTGTTTGCAAAAGGAAATGATTTATAGATTTATCAAAAGCCCTGTTGACGTATTAAGATTAAGTTGCATAGAAAGGTTCAACGAATAGAGGATGCTGTGATTCAGAGAGTTTTTGTCAATATCTTTGGGTACTCGTATATATGGAATTCGTTCGTGTCTATTTCTTCGATATGCTCTACTAAGTCCAATTTTTTCATTTATTGGATCTGTTATATTTTCTTGCTCTACTGCATTTTCAGTTCTATAATTTTCTTGAGTATAAGTTCTTATTGTTTCATGTTTTGCAAAACGTTTCTCTTTTTTGGAAATATTCCTTTGCAAAACTAATACCAGCGATTTAACGAGATATTGTATAAAATAAGGGTATGAGGTAAATTACATAATACAGTTACAATCTTCCGAGCTTGGCTAACAGTTGATAACCTACCCTTTGTCATGGGATGAATAATTGAAGTTTGATCGGCATCAATTTGTCGAAGAATGTTTTTACAATTTTGATATTGTGTGATCTTGTGGGAGGTGTTACATGATGAGAATTCGTATTAAAATGCTATATGGTCTGTTATTGTTCGTATTAGTATTTTCCATAGTAGGATCTGCTATTATTCAATATACAGGTTACAATGAAAACATCCAAATTGTAAATCAAGTTAACAATATGGCCACATCTAATGTTATTGCTAGTAACGCAATAGATACTGAAAAGTATATTAAACAAATAACATTTATAGAGAGGAATCCGAATACTATCATGGATGAGTATGCCTATTTAGCAGCTGTTCCTAACAGTATTATTTATGATTCTGATGGCATAAAGTATATTTCACCCATCCTGTATGGCATGTCAGATATTGAGCAGTATTACTTAGAAGATTGGGCATCTTATCTTAATGGATGGCCTGGGACTACTATCATACACCTTGTTGGAGACTATAGTCCTGACTTTAAGAGCAATGTGCTGTCCTATTTTGAAGAAAGTTCATATCGTGAGTATTCAAGTAGCGATGCAATACAGTTTGCAAAGGATATTGCGATAAGCAACTGGATAAATTCCAGCTATGCGGTATTAGCTCCTATAGATGCGTCTCTAGGTGAGCACACATATTCGGGGTCTTTTACTGGAAACTTTTCAGACATATCTTATGATAAGTATGTAAGCAGACTTGTTACATATGATTATAATGTATTATACTTCAGTTCCCCATATTTTGCAGAAAGTCCACATCCTTATAGTAATAACATGAACCAGACCTATACTATACATGTAAATGGTGCAGTAGCACTAACTCTTCACTTTGAAAAAATTGATGTTGAAGAGAACTTTGACTATGTGCGAGTATATGATGGCCAATGGAATTTGATTGCAGAATATACAGGATATTATGAAGATGTATGGACGCCAAAAATTATCGGTAATGTTGCATACATTGAGCTATGCACGGACTCTTCGGTTACTGCGTGGGGATTTGTTGTGGACTATTTAATATATTCAAAACCACCAATGCTAATATCGGATGGCGATTCATTTTCGTATGACTTTTATGTTGATTCTAATGTCAATTATGTGTTAGCATACATATATACCAATGAAACATCAAGTACAAACTCACTAATAGGAGTTTATCTGAAAGACGCTAGTGGCAGGGTAGTTGATTATTCCATTGTTCCTGGTAGTGAACGTAGCTCTCGATCTGTAGATGTTTCTTATTTTGATATAGGCTATAATGATAGACTGTTCTGGTTGAATAATATTGAGGGATACTACACAATCACATTCAAAGCAATAAATATTCCTGACGATTGCAGTATAACGGTATTCTCTGAGATATATTTGTATAATGCTACAGATAGGTATACAATTGACGTTCCTGAAGATGCAATTGAGCTGAGCGTATCTCTTGACATTTCTAACAGTGATTATTACAACTATGCACGTATTGGATTAATAGATCCATATGGAAACTGGATATTCGGAAACATCTTTGAAAGCGAATCTTTTATTGATAGGCACATAACTGTTCCTTATCCGGTTAAAGGTAAATGGACAATTGTTGTCTACTGCAATCCTTCAGAATTCCTTGAGGGAAAATCGACATACTACAAGGTAAATTATTTAATTAAAACAAAATCATATAATACAGAAGCAATGGAAAGTGCTGCCAATGCTGCAGTATATGCTTCATTGAAGAATGCACCTTTGCTGTATATAAAATTAAATGAAATTCCAGATGAGACTTTGGAAGCTTTGTCCATATTGAATGTTAAAAACATTTATCTATTCGATCCGTATAACTTGGTGTCTAATGGTATAGTGAATTATCTTGAGGATCTAGGATATTCTGTCATAGAAATTACGTCACGTAGCAGTTTAGTTTCTATAATTAGACAATCAAGCAATACAGACAAACTGGTTATATCACTTGGCGACAATGGTTTATTTGCACCGGCGACACTACTAGCAGCATATCATGGATGTCCAATAATTCTCTTTGAGAACAATAATGGTAAACTCATTATAAACTTAGACAAAGCAGTATGGGGTAGATTCTGGTATTCAGAATATTTTGAAGGTTTTTATGGTTTGATTGAAGACTGGCGGTATGCACACCTCTATTGGATGAATCGCTTAAGTAATGAATTCTTTAATTGGATTTATAGGTATGGGTTGCATGCTAGTGACGTTAGCTACGTCACAGTAATTGCACCAACTTCAAAAGTACCTGCGTTACTAGAAAGAGCTATCCTTGGTGGAGTTTTTCCTGGAAGACTTCCTGCAAGGGATCAAGTAGAAGCATCAGCTATGATTAGCAGGACGATAACATACAATGCTGTAATATTTGAAAATCCTGGCAAGAATAGAATTACAGAAAGCTTAATTGCGTATCATGTTGGCTGGTGGATTGTTGATAATGATGGAGTCACTAGAACTGTTGATGACTATAAAATTACCGAAACTACAGATTATGAGATGCAGTTTCATATAGGCGAAGATGAAATACTCTCTGCCTTGAATGAAGGTACATTAGTCTGGTATTATGCAGATCATGGTGATCTTGGCTATAATATTTGGAACCATGTTCCAGGAGGACCTGGCACTCTGACGGTTACATATAATGATTTCAGTTGGAGGGCTTATGAAACTGATGGTAATGGAACAGTTCCTGATACGAATGGTGATGGCATAGTTAATCCTACTGATATTCTCGTTCGCAAAATTTGGGGCACTGAGTTGGATTTAAGGTTAAAGAATTTGCACTCTACATTGGCTATCTTCATGGCTTGTCTTGTTGGTTCATCAGAAATTCCTGAAATTATCTTAAGGCATGGCGGTATTGCATCATTTGCCAATCTAAGGACACTTTACTTTGGATATGGATATGTGACTGCAACATTTCTAAACTACCTGTATCTAGGCAAAACCTTTGGAGAAGCTTACTTCGAATCAGTAAATGCAACAAGCTATAATTATTTCAAAGGTACAGTTTCATATGTAATCGGATATTATGACTCTGTCTTGGAATCCTATGGTTTTATACGGTATCCTCTCTTTGGAGGAGTGTCTGTTCAGTATGTTCTCTTTGGAGATCCATCTGTGAAATTGTTATCAGCGACTGCTAGTGAGCCAGAGCCAGTATCTCCTAGTGACCTAACAGTAGAAAGCCATACACTCTCTGGTAATATTAAACGATCTATAAATTTAAGGATCACAGCTCCACAAAAAGGCGTATTTGTAAATGATTCGTTCATAGTAAAATGGGACGTCTCAGTTAATTTTACCATACTGAAAAATATCACGTTACACATTAACGGTATGTCATATGACGTTACTGGAAAAACATCATATCTGGTTGATATAACACCGATGGATGATGGAAACTATACGATTGAGGTTATCGCATTTGACGTTATTGGGAATATTGCCAGTGATAGCATTTGGATTGTTGTAGACAAAACAGCACCCCAAATATCCATTATCTCACCATATGACCATCAGAATGTATCAGGTGTGGTATATATTCTGTGGTCAGTACAAGATGAACATTTGAAATCTGTTATGTTAAAAATAAACGATACAATAATTAATATTACTGACAAAGGCTATTATATGTGGAATACCACCGAATACTCTAACGGTATTTATATAATAACCATCATAGCAGAGGATCAAGTAGGTAATTTTGCATCAGAAACAATTCAGGTATCAGTAGCTAATCTGCAAGTTATAGAACCTCACGAACCTCAAGAAAGCATGGAACGCCCAGAAACAACTAAATTCAATATTACTTTAATTGGAGCTTGGATGAGTGTGGGATTTATCCTAGGATTTTTGTTGGCTCTGCTTGTCCATAAGTTAAGAAAATAAACTATCAACCAAAAGTACTTTGCTTAATGTTTTAATGTTTTCTCAAATTTAGAAACAAGATAGCCTTCTTGAGCATTACTTCTTATACCTTCACACTTTTAATGAATAGTTCATAGCCTAAGTAGTCATTGAGACCTTTACCAGAAAGTATTTTTTATTACATTGTTGCAGAAAGATACTACTATTTCTCTGATTAGAGTTCTGGCATCCAAAATTTGATCAATATTCACTATAGCATCCTTATTTTTCATTTTATTAATCGACACTCTTGCAATATAAATGAGTTGCCTCCAAGAAATACCCCTAATATGGCACACCTTAATGGACGGCTGGTTATTTCTTCATCAATGTTTTCAAATTACCTAACTCCTTTTTTGCATCATCAAAGTCCTATCAAAGTCCTTTTTTAAAGTCAAAGCTTTTGTTAGAGCGTTTTCTGTCCCATCGTATTTTCCTAACGACATGTATGTTTTCCCTAAGTACAGCCAGAATTTTGGATTTTTTCCAAAATGCTGTGACACATCTTGAAAGGTAATTAGGAACTTCTTCATAGCGGTCTAACTCAAATAATAATTTTGCTAATTTGTACTTTACACTTTTCCCTAGGCTTTCGACTTAAAATTTTTCTAAGTATATCACAGCATTCTTATAATCACCAAGTGCGCAATAAGTACTTGATATGAGCACGAAAGAAACCTCGGCTATATCGGTTTTAGCAGATGTTGCAAATAACAAATATTCTACTGCATCCTCATACTTTCCCATGTTACTGCCTATATATTATAGTATGCCTTTATATACTGTCAGCGTTTCATCGAAAGCCACGTAATAGGTCAGAAAAATATTGTCCATTATGTGGCGGGCGCGTAATTTTATTTTTCGGCTTATAATTTTTCGCGAAATGGCTATTGAACGCTGTTTCATTTATTTTCTGAAAAAGAGTATTTCGGAGACTAACCAAAAATAAGTAGTCAACATCCTTCTTGTCAAAATAAAATTAAACGCATACCAACATGGCTCTCACAGAGATAAACTAATTAGTACGTCGGTCTATATAGGCATAAAACAAAATTGACAAATTTTTTCTGACCTATTATGATGAATAAGACTTTAAGAAAAGAAAAATGCCTAGGTAACATTCTTTAAAGGTATATTCTATTTTATTTGAGAAACATATAACAAATCCTTTTTGTATATTCTTAGCAACTTGTAACC
>JAGGXT010000313.1 GCA_021162905.1 Candidatus Odinarchaeota archaeon
ATTAATAATTTACTTTGACAAAAAATTTATATTAGATATCATATCTAACAATTATTAGACATAAAATATTCTTTAAACGAGGGACAAAATGTGAGTATATTAAAAATCGAGAACCTTACAAAATCGTTTAGAAACGGCTTTGGAAGGATTGTTATATTTGAAAATGCCAACCTAGAGGTTAAAGAGGGTGATTTTGTAGTGATTTTGGCACCATCAGGGTATGGTAAGTCAACATTGCTTAATATCATAGCGGGACTAGAGGATATAGATGAGGGACGGGTGATAGTTGCAGAAAGAGAAATAAATAGGATGCGGGAAAGTGAACTAGCAATGTTTAGGAGAAAGTACATAGGTATAGTCTTTCAATTTTTCAATCTAATTCCTACATTGACCACAATAGAAAATGTAATGCTACCACTTGAACTTGCTGGCGTGCCAACAAAACAAGCAAGAGAAAGAGCTATTGAGCTGTTAACCCAAGTAGGATTGAGAGATAAGATGTATGCATTCCCTTCTGTGTTAAGTGGAGGAGAGCAGCAGAGGATTGCAATAGCAAGAGCGCTATCGAACAACCCAAAATTGATTTTAGCTGATGAACCAACAGGAAATTTAGATGAGAAAAACGCAGAGAATGTATTTAAATTGCTGAGAAAATTGAATGATGAAATTGGGATTACTGTTTTGGTTGCAACACACGATGTTAGCTTAGCTACGAAATTTGCCAAAAGCGTAGTTAGAATCAGCAACAAAAAGCTAATATTGGAATCCAACGGGGGTAATATTTTTGTTGCTGAAACTGCTATTTAAGGATGTATTAAGGCACATAAAGCGAACAAAATTGAGAAGTGTAGTAATTATAATTGTCTTAGCCTTAGGTGTTGGCATGTCTACCATTATCGACAACTTAGATGCAAGTTTGCAAGCAACATTAGAGGAGTACTATACAAGATATAATATGCCAGATATAGTCCTATGGGGCAATAACACGTATCTTGACGAGAACATAACACAAGAGATCATGGACAATAGAGATGGGATTAAATATATAGAGCCGATGGTCTACCTTTACGGATGGACTTTTCTAAACAATAATACGTATCAAGTAAGAATAATAGGTGTACCGCTGAATAGTTCATTACTCAACATTTCAAAAGGAAATATCAAGGATCTACATTCAAATAACTCAGTCTTTATAGAGGAAAACACAGACGAAAAATATGATACAAACCTTCAAATTGGAGATGAATTAGAAATTTTCTTTTCAACAAATCAGGGAGGAAAAGCTGCTAATCTCACTGTGAAAGGCTTTGTGGATGCACCATGGGCAGTTCCCTACCAACAGTACCCAGAAGTCATTTTTGGATTTATGGGGATAAAAGCGTTGCAACAATTGTTGAATTTAACCGGCAAAATAATGTATGCACAAATTTATGTTAAGGGTGGATATAACACAACAGAGGTCTTTGAGCGTGTAAAAACATACATCGAATTGCATTATAACATTACGGTAGAAGGTTATGTCCGTAGTACGAAAGGGGGATTTTTGTCAAGCGTTGGTAGTATTTTCTTTAGCCTTATAAGCTGGCCAGCACTATTAATTGCCAGTATATTATTGTCGATAGGGCTCATTCAAGCTATCTTTGAGGATGTGAGACAGATTGGAATTCGAAAAGCTCTCGGATTTACAAATAGACAAATTATTGTATATTACATGATAATGGGTATAATTCTATACAGTATCGGAAGTGTTGTAGGAATTTTAGCAAGTTATGTTGTATCCTACTCTGCTCTATTAATTCTCTCTAAACTCCTTGGAGAAATTAAATTTGTTCTGAATTTACCTGCAGTGTTCAGAAATATTTTAATTGGTTTTATAATAGCTGTCTTTGCCTCTCTAATACCAGCAATGCATGTCACGAAAATTAATCCGAACCATGCAATAAAGTATGGCATTGAAAAGCTAGAATTTGCTAGAAAGAAAATCAGTAGGGTAAGAAACTACCCACTATCAGTAAGGTTAGCATGGAGAAATATAAGTAGAAGGAAGAAAAGAGGCATATTTCTAATCTCGGTATTAGTATTAGCAAACATTAGTACTTTCAGTTTAACGTTTTTTGCAACATCAATAATCAATACATATTATACAGTAATGGGAGATGTTTATCAGTGGGATGTTTCATTAGGCTTTAACAAACCTATAAACCTCACAGTTCTCAAAAGTGTTTATGAAATTGATGGAGTTGAAAAAGTTGAGGGAGGAAACAGTTTATCAGTAACCTACAAGACACTAAAGATTTTTGTAAATAATGAATGTAGGCTTAGCAATGCGTACAGATCATTAACATTACATGGGATAAACGTAAGTGGGAGCTTAATAAGGCCCCTTATAGTGGAAGGACAGAATCTTAGTAGTAATTCCGAAGGAATTATCATAACGACTAATCTTGCAAGGAAGTTAAACATAAAAGTTGGCGATACAATCAGAATTTCTGGGAAAGTATACGAAGAGGAACTTTACATTAACGCAACATTTAGAGTCATTGGTATAGGAGTCGAAGTTTTTAATGACGGATGGCTCTTTTACATAACCATTAACAGGTTTGCAGAAATAGCAAACATTTCTAAAGATTCATATTACAATCTTTACGTGAAAATAAAAGAAGGTTACAGTCATGAAAAGGTACTTAGAGACATTTCTAGGAAACTTATGAGTAATGGATTATCGTCCTTAATGACGAAAAAGCATATACTTCTTGTTATCAGTGATGCTCTGAATATCTTTACGGCCTTTATTTACCTATTAGTAGGCATAGTCAATGCTGTAACATTTACTGGGGTATTCGCTGTACTATATCTAATAGTTCATGAAAGAAGAAGGGAAATCGCAATACTAAAAAGTATAGGCACTACAAAATCAGATATAATAAAGATAATGCTAACAGAAATATTCTTATTAGCGACAATAGTTATTCTGATCTCAATATACCCGGCTATTAGTCTAAGTAACCTTCTTATGAGCACAATAGCTCAGACACAGATAGACATAGTAGTAATACCAATTACCAACATATTCATATATCTCTTAATTCCATTGCACGCCTTTGGAGCAATAATACTTGGTTATGCTCTACCACTACGAAAACTTCTACGTGAGAAACCTTCAAAGATCTTTAAGGATATGTTCTAGAACAAGATCATTCTACCCAAAGATTCATTATCTATTTTTTCAAATTTTATAATAGTTTGAAGCTTTTACTACTTACCATTGACTGGAGATATCCACATGCGAGATATAAAAGGCTACTCTTTAACAATAATAAATAAAATAATCAATGAAATAGGTGGACGTGCACCTGGGAGTAAGGAAGAGCAAAAGGCAGCCTTAATGATCTCAGACGAGCTAAGAAAATATACAGACAACGTAACTATTGAGGACTTTATATTTCATCCGGGTGCATTTTTAGGCTTCATTCAAATTGTATATATTTTGCTGGTCTGCAGTGAACTTCTGTTTCACTATATTCCTCTCCTTAGTTTTATTATGATACTTGTTGGCATTATCATAGTCTATGAAGAATTTTTCTGTTATAACGAATTCATAGACTTTCTTTATCCCGTGAAAACATCTCAGAACGTTATCGGAAAATTTGAATCATCCGAGGAAAATAAAAACATTATAATAGTTTCTGGACACCATGACTCAGCTCATGAATTTAGACTTCTAGCAATCTCGCCCTATCTATATCTTGTTGAAATAGGATTAGGATTTCTAACAATAGCTCTTCTTTTTATAATGAATCTTTTCTGGCTTATTGATTTTGCTACCAGCGGATTAATCCAAGCCATGATTCCAGATGTATATCTCATTGCAGTAGATGCTTTATGGTATGTTATTCTGCTACTTTTGGTCTTAACTTCTCCCTTATTATTCTTTAAATCAAAAAGAGCAGTTCCAGGTGCTGTCGACAATCTATCTGCAGTAGCGATATTATTAAGTGTGGCGAAAACTCTCTCAGAAGAAATAAAAAATGGGACCTTCAAATTAAGGAACACTACAGTTTTATTCGTGTCATTCGGAGCAGAGGAGGCTGGATTAAGAGGCTCAAAACGATTTGTTACAAAACATCTCAATGAACTCAAGGAAGCTAAAACGTACGTTCTAAATATAGATACCGTTGCAGATCCATCAAAGCTCTCTGTTGTTGTTAAAGAAAAAACTACCAATACTAAACACTCAATGGAACTTGCTAGGAAAATAATGACACTCTCTAATACTCTTGGAATCAAGATATCTCCCATTTCTTTGCCATCCATAGGTGGTGGAACAGATGCCGTACCGTTTTCTCGTGCTGGTATTGATGCCATAACCTTTTTTGCCGTGGATTTGTCTCTTAAGACTTTCAGATTCTATCACACAATGAGAGACACTCCCGATAAGATAAGTCCAGATGTTTTACAGAGCATACATGATATTATCATCGAATTCATAAAAGAAGTTGACACCGAAAAATAATTATTTATTACTTTTAATCGCAAAATCTATTATGAATATGAATGATCTAAGAATGGATCATAGAAATTCTTAAGTATTGCTTATGTTTATTATATATTTTATCACATAATAAACGAACCAGAATAAAAGTGTAAAAGTGAGAAAATGTGTGCACATTTTATTGCAAGGTCGATAAATGATGTGTATATACGCTTAACAGATGAGCGATGGCAGCATATAATAGTACGACACCCAAAGATGAATAG
>JAGGXT010000011.1 GCA_021162905.1 Candidatus Odinarchaeota archaeon
CTATTGATTAATTATATGCTGGTTTACATTTTAAATTCGATACCTTTAGCTGCCACTTTATACTTTACAATAACACTTACATTTTATAAAATGCAAACAAAAGGGATTTCCTTGATAACGTTAGGATCTGAATATGGTCTCATACTATCTGTGATTGTTATAGGACTAGTAGGATTATTTGCTCCTCCTCTAATAGCCGCTTTTCTTGAATCTCTTATTCCTCTGTCATATTTCTTAATATACACGTTCATCAATTCCATAGAGTTAATCACATTCTATGCATTTGCAGAGTTGCTTTTCCGCAAGCTTTAAATGTCTAATATTTAAAGATAAAAAACTTTTAGTCTGTAAAAGGTTACGTTTTTATACTTTTACAACATAAACTATTTCAATTAAGTATAAAATGACCAATTCATAATTATTTATGTTATTACTTCAGTAATTTTGGGGGCTTGGGTGTATTAATATGATTCCCCGTAAAGAAGAGTATTTACTACTTGACGTGCTACATAGGATATTAACTTATTATCGCCAGAAGAATATAGATTTCAATATAGAAGATTTGGTTCATTTCACAAAAAAATATCTCACAGGGTTTGAGTGGGAGCATGAATTTGCTCGAATTGTGAGCTCTATGGGGTTTATTGCTTTAAAATTAGACCCTGTAGTGCCTCAACCATTGCTTGTTAATGAGGTTGAAGTTTTTGATTTTTTATTATTCATGGGCGATAAGGGATATGCCGTTGAATGTAAAGTTAGAGATGATCCATTAATAATAGGAAAAGAAAGAGTTGAAAGACAGCTTCAATTCACGAAATTGTTACATTTAGAAGACCTACTAGTTGCCTGGAAAAGTGATATATTCTGGTTTCTTTTTTCGGCAAAGGCACTAAAAGAGAAATCCGATAACAATCTTGCAATCTCTTTCAATGAGATATTTGATATTCTTCTAAGAGAGTTAGCAAAAGAGCAAGCTCTAATGGACGTAAATATAAATCCTAGTGGTTTAATTAAAATGGGGGGTATGTATGCTGGCGTGGCTTCTCGTGCGCTTACATTCAGAGAACTCTTAGGCCTATATGGTTCTAAACCTCAAGAGAAAAAGTGTTATATTTGTAAAAAACCAACATACTACACGTGCAGATCTTGTGGTAAGCCAATATGCCTGAGTCATTCTGTTCAATGCGAAATAGAGCATGAAATTTATTGTAATGAATGTGCTAGATCGAGACGATGTAAAAGGTGCGGCAGACTCGGATGCACACAGTGTGTTGATGATAGTGGGATCTGCTATGAGTGCCATTATTTAGACGAGGTAAAGGAGATTGCAAAGGAACTGGCTGAAAAGTCAAAATATATTTTCTCAAAATCTGAAAATATTTAATTTTTAATATTTCTTCTTTCACATCTTGCATTTGTTAAGTAGAAGTGAGGTATCTTTTATGTATGGATGGATGGGTAAATGCGCTTACATTGAGTTATCCACTCAAAAAGTTGAAATTATTGACACTAATGAGGCCCTTGTTAAAAAATTCCTAGGCGGCTCTGGAGTCGGAATAAAATTATTATTTGATCTCCTTTCTCCAAGGATTGCTCCTCTCTCTCCATCAAATATACTAATTTTTGCCACGGGTCCTATAACGGCCTCCAGAATTTATGGTACTGGAAGGCATGCAGTTATTACCAAATCTCCATTAACAGGATATATTGGCGATGCAACTTCAGGTGGATATTTCGGAGCTTATTTAAAGAAAGCAGGATTTGATTATATTTTAATAAGTGGCAAATCTGAAAAACCAATATATTTAGAAATTAACGATGGTAGCATATCTTTTCATAAGGCTGATGATCTTTGGGGTCTTGGCACAAAAGAAACAATAAAACAATTAAAATCTCACTATGGTAAGAAGTCTGGTGTTGCTGCAATAGGTCCTGCTGGCGAAAATAAAGTTCTTTTTGCTACGATTATGAACGATGAGATTAATGCTGCTGGTAGAACAGGTGTCGGCGCTGTGATGGGGAGCAAGAACCTTAAAGCTATAGTTGCAGTGGGTGATAGGAGCGTAGAAGAAGCAAAATCTGATGAACTTGACAAATTATTAGATAAAATGAATGCAAGAATTACTTGGAGCCCTATGCTGGGTCATGCTCTAAAAGAATTTGGTACATCAGCTTTGGTTAATCTTATTAATGAATCTGGAATCTTGCCAACAAAAAACTTTGAATATGGAGTTTATGAATATGCAGAGGAAATTTCAGGTGAAAATCTTCGTGATAAAATACTAACTTCTCGTAGAACTTGCTATAACTGCCCAGTTGCTTGCAAACGTGTAACAAAAACTAAGAACGCAGAAGGAGAAGGACCTGAATATGAGACAATAGTAAATCTTGGATCGATGCTGATGATTAATAATATCGAACAGATTGCGGAGTTAAACTATCTGTGTAACGACCTTGGGCTCGATACTATTTCCACTGGCGGTACACTAGCTACTTATCTAGAGTTATCAGAGTTAGGTAAAGTGCCAGAGAAAGTTGAGTGGGGTGACTTCGAAAAAGTTAAAGAACTATTAATAAACATTGCCTATAGAAAAGGTATAGGTAACCATCTAGCAGATGGTTCTAAGAGATTAGCTGAAAGATTCGGTGCCCCAGAAGTTTCTGTTAATGTAAAGGGATTGGAAGTTCCTGCATATGATCCAAGAGGCGCATTTGGGATGGCTTTATCCTATGCAACATCATATCGTGGAGCGTGCCATTTAAGAAGCTGGGCAATCTCCTTTGAAATAATTGGTGTGCCGAATTTAGTTGATAGATTCTCTATAATTGAAAAACCAGCTCTTGTTAAATATACTCAGGATTTATCAGCGGTTTATGATAGCTTAGTTATGTGTAAACATTACGGCATTGAGTTTGATGAAGATTACTTGGCTTTGATGCTTACTTATGTAACTGGAGTTCAATATACTAAAGAAGATGTTCTTAAAATTGGAGAGCGTATATGGAATCTTGCTAGATTATTTAACCTAAGAGAGGGTATGAAAAAAGAGGAAGACATGCTTCCTAAGAAGTTTGAAAAGCCTTTGCCTTCTGGACCAGCAGCTGGTAAAACTATACCATTTGACGTTATGCTAAAAACATACTACAATGTGAGAGGATGGACAGAAGATGGCGTTCCAAGTGATAAAAAATTAAGTGAATTAGATTTGGTAAAGGAGGGAGAGATATTTGGACGAGCTGGATAGGCAAATATATTTGCAAATGAAAGAATATGCATCAAGAATGGCAAGAAGACAGTATATTACAGCACATGGAGGTAATATAAGTGTACGAATAGGAAATACTATGTGGATCACCAGGCATGCATCGTCTCTTGAAAATTTAAGACCTGAGGATGTAATAAAATTAAGAGTTGATAAACCTACGGGAAATGAAGTAGTAGCATCCACTGAAACAATTGTACATAGAATGATCTATCAGAAAACAGAAAACACAGCAATCCTTCATGCGCATCCACCGTATGCTGTTGCTATGTCCTTCTTTTTGAAAGAATTAGTACCTCCTGATGCTGAGGGTTATTATGTTTTAAAAAGGGTACCTATTATTGAAGGTCGAGCTGGGTCGAAAACTTTAGCAGAAAGAGTTTCCGATGCCTTGTCTAAGAATCTAGCGGTTATAGTTAGAGCTCATGGTGTCTTTACAGCGTCAAAGTATATGGATGTTGCATATCAATTAATGTGCATGGTTGAGCATTCAGCACATATACTTTATTTGATATCAATAAAGAAAAGTCTAACACCAGAGAAATATATCATTCCAAAGGAATTTTAGAG
>JAGGXT010000036.1 GCA_021162905.1 Candidatus Odinarchaeota archaeon
CAATTACAGCTGTTACTAATCCTCCATATAGAAATATCTCCGTAGGTATTGGTTTTTCTGGTGATACCTCTGGCGGAGCTTCTGGCTCCTCCTCCTGTTCTGGTGCAGCTATTGGTGTTAATTCAATACTTATTATTTTTGTTTCATTTAGATAGAATACATCAGTGGTGAATATCTCATAGCCGCTCGCATTAACCCTCACATAATATTCACCTTCATGTAGAACAAATGTTGCCCAACCAGTTGCATTTGTTTTACCAGTTTGTATTAATGTTCCATCGGCTGAATAAACCTCTACTGTTGCATTTTCAATTACACTGCCATAAACATAGACATACAGCTGGTAGGGAACTCTGAATTCTCCTGAGTGTGTGGTGTTGTACAATATAGTATTCAAAATAGTTTCTTGGAAGTATATTTCGCCTTGCTTTATCACAGTAATTGTAAGTGTATAGTTCGTTTCATGTTCTCTCCCTGTTAAGGTTCTTGCACCTACGACCCAAGTAAAGCTTTCAACCTCCATTGGGAAGTATATTATGATTGTATTATTTGCCAGCTCTGAATAGCTCGCATTTTCAATTCCAATTTCTATATTTGGCTTCAAAGACTCATTATAACCTATATGGTTGCCAAATGCATCAAAGCCAAAATTTGCGTCTATAGCGCGCGCTCTTTGGTTTCTTGAAATAAATTTAAAGGACACTCAAATGGTTTTTCAGATCGGAGACATTCCTTTATCATTTTGTTTATTTTACTCCAACTTTTTATGGTCATAAAGATTCTTACTCCTACTTCCTGTCCGAAGAGCGAAGCGATTTTTTATTTGTCTTGGAAATATTTTTACACAGCTCTTTCCTTTACGTTTTGCTTCATCTATTTTTTGTTTGGCAAGAATTATATTTTCGTCTCTACTCAGTTCAGTAAAGTGACCATAAGAACCTGTAGGATGTGGCACGCCTATTATGAAAAATTTTGGAAACAAGAGGCATAAAATCTGGTATGCAGTATTACCGAGCGCAATTATTGGAATTTGAGTTCCCACCGTTTTTTCAACGGCATTTAGTTCCCTTATTAAATAGCGGTTTATACACTTCCTTATGGTTTCAATAGGAATATCTTTTTGTTTTTGCCTTTTTTCGCATTTACAAATCTCGGTCCAGAGTATTGCCCCTCGAAAACCTAATTTTTCGGCTAACTCTCTGGAGTACTTATAGTATCGCAGATTTCTGATGCGATGTTGCCAGATGTATAAAACTTGATTATAGGAGCAGTTTTTCATGTAGGCTTCTCTTTCATATCTTTTTGCAGAACCAGGGTTAATGCCTACAATGATGCATCCTAAGATGTTTAGGTTAGATTCTTCCAAGACTAGGCATCTTGGGATTATACCTTTCTCTGGCGAGTTGACAATACCTTCACAGCGCAATGGACACTTTACAAGTTTTCTTCCGATATTCTCTATGTAATTGCGCAAAGCTTTAAGATCCAAATCTAACTCCCTGCCTTATTTTACTATTTACTATTACTAAATATCCAGATGATCAAATTTTGTTTACTATAACTTTATTTGGGCGCGCTATAAAAAGATAATTAAATATCTTTCATGTTATATATAATTTTCTTAGAGAATTTATACTACATCATTTAAGTATTTTAAATAAAAAATAAGAGAAGGAGTTAGCGACCTTGCATGGCTCTAATTCTACTTATCACATCATACATAGTTGGCCTCTCAGTTGGATTCTTCTTGAGCATGTCTTTAATTAGTTGCCAAAGTGAATCACTAATCCCCTCTGGTCTTTTTGGTTCCTCACGTAGTACTCTATTTACAACAACATTCAGCTCCTTTCCGAATGGAGGCTCTCCTGCAACTAGTTCATAAAGAACAGCTCCAAGCTGCCATACATCAGTCCACTGCGAAACGTTACCGAAGCTTGGGTCAAATTGTTCTGGTGCAAAGTATGCAACTGTTCCCTTAAGCTCACCAGTAACTATTAGTGTTTGCAGTCCTCCAAGCCCCCAGTCGCTTAACTTATAGACGTCTCCTTTATATAAAATGTTCTCGGGCTTAATATCACGATGTATTAGGTAGAAGTCCTTATGTGCGTATTGTAACCCAAGTGCTATGTCCAATATTATTTTTAAAGCCTCTTTCTCGTCCAGCTTTCCTTTCTCATTGAGAATATTTCTTAGTGTTCCATCCATTAACTCCATAGAAATATGTGGTAGTGGCTCGAGGCCGTAGCTAATCAATCTTACTATGTTTGGATGATCTAAAGTCTTCCAGATGGCAACTTCTCTTATAAATGATTTTAGTGCTTCTTGGTCTTTTACATTTAAGATTTTTAGTGCTACTGGTCTTCCTTGAGGATCTATAGCTCTAAATACTGTTGCAAAGCCACCGACTCCAATCACGCCTTGGACTTTATAACCTGGTACCGCAACAGTAGGCATTTCTCTAGCCTCGACCTTTGCGGGTACCCTTACTGCTGGTACAAATAATAGTATTCCATCGCTAATTTTTGCTCTAATCTTACCATCCGCAATAAGTCTAGTGAGAATGTCCTCTACCTCTTTTGCGTCAATATTTAATTTATCTGCGATATCAGATATGCGATATTTCTCATATGCCTTTGCTATTTCATTTACGTAATCAGTTAAATAATCCACAAGGTAATCTATTGAATAAAATGTTGCCATATCCCTTGAGGTAATAATGCCATAGTCTTTGAGATAAAAGATCTCTGATGGTAGGCTTTCTGGCATATACTCTAATTGAAGTGATGACATTAAGTCTGAATAACTGATTTTTCCAGCATTCTTTATTATAGATGCTATACTCATTTTTAGATTCTCAATACCCTCTTTTGTGGCAATTGTCATGTCTCTATTAATAGGCACTCTGTATACGCTCATTAACATACTAATTATGAAGTCAATATCCTCGTGACGAATACCTGTGGCAGCAAGCCATTTTCTAACATCAATTATAGTTCTACTTGCTTCACTTAATAGATTATCTCTTACGCTGAGCATAAAACTCTCTGGATAAAGCACTCCCGAAGGCCCCATATACACGTGATATTTCTTAATAAGTTCATCACTGTGCTTGCTGACTAATTTATATTGATCTTGCAGCGATAGTTTTGATATCTTCGTTTCTCTAACATCTATGGGGGCATTTGCTTTTTGCGCATAAGTAGCTATTTCTTCAAGTATACGCTTTCTACCCTTTCCTTTCATCACCCTAACTGTAACTACAATGGCTCCTATGCCTATTACACCAAATATTGGTAGAAATATGTGTAAATTGAAGTGAATAAATTCAATTGGACCAACTGCAGGATCCAGTGGATCATATCCATTCCTTACTTCCCAACTATCAATTATACCATCATCATCGGTATCTGGATTTAATGGATCTGTATGATACTTCTTAACTTCTTCGCCATCCATCAAATCGTCGTCGTCACTATCACTATCATATGGATTTGTGTAGCTTTGGTACTCCTCTATATTTGTTAAATCATCACGATCAGGATCATCATACGCATCGCCTGCATCTCTTGCATTAAAACCATAGAATATTTCCCATCCATCTGGCATCCCGTCACCATCAGTATCCCATTTATACGGATCTGTCTCAAATATAATCTCTGAAAATGTGGACGCAAAGTCATTATCAGGATCGAAGACTCTAGTATTTCTATTATGCATCGGATCGCCTCCAAAGCATGACCAGTACGTTCTAATGCCAAAGGATACCTCACTTGAGGACTTCAATGCATATATTCTATTATCATCACTGCCCACAACTATTTCTACTACCCCATCGTTGTCTAAATCCCATATTGCCGGTGTTGATTCTATGCAGTCTCTTGTTTTATATATCCATAACACTGAGCCATCTTCGCCCTGAAAAGCGTACAATCTTCCATCTCCACTACCTATAATTACCTCTAATCTATCATCTCCATCTACATCTCCTAGTGCTGCTGATGCGGGTATATAACCACCAGTAGAATAAGACCAGAGTAATGATCCATCTTCACCATTTACTACATATACGTCAGATTCTACATCTCCAATAACTACTTCTAGTTTTCCATCTCCATCTACATCTCCTAGTGCTGGTGATGACATTATAGCACCTTTAGCTGCGTAGAACCAAAGTTCTTCTCCAGATTTCCCATCTATTGCGTATAATCTCCAATCATAAGAACCAATAACCACATCTAAATCTCCATCATTATCCACATCTCCCAGCGATGGTGAGGACCATATGATATCCCCAGTTCGAAAGGTCCATAACAATGTTCCATCTTCGCCATTTAATGCATATATAAAGTTGTCATAGCTTCCAACAATGACTTCCAAGTTTCCATCATCATCTATATCTCCTAATGCTGGCGATGACCATACGTGATCTCCAGTTTCATATTCCCATAGCACCAAGCCAGTTTCACCATCAAGAGCATATATTTTGTTACCTCCACCAATAACTACTTCTAACCATCCATCACCATTTATATCCCCTAATGCTGGTGACGAAAGAACTTCAATATAGATTTCAAAACTCCATATCAATGACCCGTTCTGGCCATTAAATGCATTTATAAAGCCACCTTTGTCCCCAACGACGATCTCCAGATTGCCATCGTTATTTATATCTCCTATTGCTGCCGATGAAAATATGGGATGTCCAGTATAATTATACCATAATATCGAACCATCTTCACCGTTTATTACGTACATTTTTCCATCGTCACCGCCGATGACAACTTCTGGCATTCCATCATTGTCAATATCTCCTATTGTTGGTGAAGCAATCACATGTCCTTCAGTGTTATAAATCCAAAAGGTAGCAGGCTCTTGGTATGATGAGATTTGTTTGCTCTCCACCACGGTTGTGCTAACTAAAGGATTTAAAGCGTACGCTATCGATAATGTAGAGAATATAAGCAATAGGGTAGCTATGGTTGCCAAAAGCAGTATACTCTTTTTATGATGTTTCATTTTTCTTAAACTTTTAATACTTTTTAGGTAGACCAACATAATAATCCCTCAAAAAGAATATTTCATCTTATTTTCCTCTGAGAATCCATAATTAGCAATCCATAGTGTCCAAGCGTGGTTAGTTCATTTCTGACTTTATGTTTCACAATCTCTAAAATAAAAAATGAAGCTAATGATCCCATCATACCCATTGAACATGTCCATGGCTATCTTCTTAATTTCCTTTCTACTACTTAAATTATTATAATGCTTTTTCTTTATCTACTTTATATATATCTTTATGGATAAAAACTTTACTGGGCATGTATAAAAGTGTCTGCATAAAGA
>JAGGXT010000107.1 GCA_021162905.1 Candidatus Odinarchaeota archaeon
ATCTCATTATAAGCGATTAAGAATTTTTGATGGCATATTTATATCATCATACCCAGAGTATACTGATGAACATACAATCCTAGTAGGGCATTACCTCAATGAGTTGAAGAGGCAGGCTATAATAAATATTGAAGGCCATACGCATACTGCTACGTTTTGTGAGTATAATAATCGTAGATACCTAAATCTAGGTTTTATTTATAGAGATTATTTAAATGGAGCTAAGCCGATGTATGGCACTTTTTTTGTAGTGGATGTTAATTCTAAGAATAAAATAAACATAAAATGTTACCAATTAGGAATGATAAAAGAAATCAAAATATACCCCTTTACATTCTGGGTGCCACAATACTGGAAAAGAACGCCTCTTCATTATAAGAATAATAGAGAAAGAATAAGGCTCTTAAACTTTCTCGAGCTAAAAGAAGATGATTTAAAAGTTGATGCAATAATTCCTTAATTTATGCTTCATCACGACTTTTTCTAGGTTTACATATTATTTCACGTACAAACAAATCGAAAAAATTACTCGTATGAGCTGGTTTAATGATAGTCGCAGTGTCGGCTCCAAATCCAGTTCCTGCAATCGCAATTACATCCTCATCTATAGGTATTAGTCCTGCATCGGCAGCCATTAAAACTATTTCTATGCAAACTTTTATCCCCTCACCAAGAAGTCTTAATGCATTTGCCATAAGTTCGACAGGACCATAAAAATTAAATTGTCTACGTAGTGCTCTCTCAACTCCACTTAAAGCATGAGTACAAGTAATAACCTTGGCTCCTTTTGCAATTAAAGATTTTCTAATATCCTCACTCATCTGCTGTTCTCCTGGGTTTAAAAAACCAGTCATGTGAGTTACTATAACTAAATTAAATTCTTTAGGATTAAAAATCTCAACAGCTTTCATTGCCGTTTCGCCATATGTAGATGCCACTACAATATTCTTTATACCTCTATTTTTAGCTCTCACTAAAGCTAATTTTAAAACATCCTCAGTGTTTTCAGGGCCCGGACTATCAAAATAGACTATCTTTTCCTCAAACATACACATCTCTCCTACTCCAATAAACACTACGTCTATTATAAAAGATTTCTTTCAAAAAGTCTGATATGAAAAACTTATAACTTCGTCGCTCGTTTTCTAAGATTTAAAGAGGGTGCGTGCGGCCGCCGATTATTTTTTTGGGCCTCGAGCCCGGATAGAAGTCCATCAGCACTGGGTTTGCCCATTCGCCCACGCACCCTCTAAATTTTAGAGGTGATATGTATATGAATGTGAGTGAGTTGAATTATTTAAATTTAAGGGTTTGTGGAATAGATCCTCATAAGAGGTTTTTTAAAGCCGTCATTGTTGATGTGAGCACCTTAAATACAATCTATGAGTCTAACTTCCCAAATAATAAGAGCGGGGTAACCGAGCTGGAAACAAAGCTGAGGGGATATCGATGTAACCTCGTGGTTATCGAAAATACTAATAACTTCAGTTCGGCCCTCTACTACTACCTAAAACGTCACAACTTCGATGTGAAAAGTGTTAGCCCTAAGAGCGCCCCTCAGAAACCTAAGAAGAGCAATCGCATTGACGCGAAATGAGTTGCCATAGTATACGTCAAGGGGCTGGTAGAGGAAGACTATGTGCCGCCAGAGGATATCCAGCATCTTCGAGATATAGTGCATGCCCGAAAGAGATTAGTAGACATGCGGACAGCATTAAAGAATAGGGTACATACGTTACTCACAAGGGGCGCACTGCACTTGAATAAGCTTTACTCGGACATCTTCGGAAAGAAAGGACGTGAAGCTATTAATGCAATTGTGTCATCAAACTTAGATGAGGTTGACGAGCGTGTTAGTCAGGTGATAGGCGATGCTTTCTTGGAGCTAATAAATAAGAGAGTAGTGGATCTATTTATGGGGCTAATTGAGATACTCGATGAAAGGGTAAAGGAGCTGGATGAGGTTATCGCAGCGTATGTGGATACACATTCGTCTATAAAGGCGATGGTTGAACGTATAATGACTGTTCCAGGAATAAGCTTAGTGACAGCAGCTATGATTGTTGCGGAGGTGGGCGATTTTACTCGTTTTCCTGACAAGAAGCAGATCTCTGGGTGGGCAGGGATTGTACCGAGGACGAAGGAGTCTGCGGGTGTTCAGAGAGGATATGGGATAACGAAGAGGGGATCCCCATACTTGAGGTATGCATTACACGAGGTTGCGAATGTAATTATTTTGAGGAAGGAGCCGAAAGAGCTGTATGCATTTTACTGGAGGGTACGACGTAGAAGTGGGAAGTATAAAGCGACAACGGCACTTGCACATAAAGTGCTCATAGTGCTTTGGGGTATGATGACTACGGGTAGCAATTTCGAGATGGACAGTAACGCGAGGAGGTTATATCATCGTAAGCTGAGACGGTTCAGCAATATGGCGGAATCGGGTAAGAGGGCATTGCTGGAGGTGACATAAAAAATAAAAGAGGGTACGAATATAGGAGTATAGAGCGACGAAGTTTTTCATAGAAATAAAATAAGTAAAGTTAGGTTATAAAGACTTTGTAAATTCCTCTTTCTTTAAAAGTAATTCCCACTGTCTATCAACGTACTCTTGGATATATTTTATCATTTCCTCTTCTGCCAGCAAATGTTTAAATCTACCTTGTATTTTGAAATATTCTATGATTGGTAGAAAAGACCTCGGCTTAACAGTTATCCTATATTTTCCATATTCAACTTCATACAATGGAAATGCCTTTGTCTGCACAGCTAAACGGGACACTTCAATCATCTTTTCTGGGGGGTATCTCCACCCTGGCTGACAAGGAGAAAGCACATGTATAAATTTGGGACCTTTTATTGTTAGTGCTTTTTGTATTTTTCGAATCATATCTTCTGGATAGGCCACAGTAGCAGTTGCAGCATATGGAATGTTATGAGCTACTAAAATCTCAACTATATTTTTCTTAGGTTCTTTTTTCCACATTTTTGTTTTTCCA
The DNA here is from genome assembly GCA_021162905.1 of Candidatus Odinarchaeota archaeon. The sequence goes on from JAGGXT010000107.1 coordinate 3,000, forward strand.
ACCGGTGTTGTAGTAGTCCAAGCTCCAATAGGGGTAGCACTAGATCTTTGAATTCCTGTGTTTTCGTATGCCTCATTATCATACATTATGTAGAGCATATTATGATTTCTTTCAACAGCACCACTTAATGTTTGAATGCCTATGTCTACAGTACCACCGTCGCCAGCCCAGCCGAAGACTACAACATCTTTTTTACCTTGATATTCAAAACCTTCGACTAACCCAGAAACAACTGCAGCTGTAACTTCAAAAGCAACATTAACTATGTTAATATCCAAATCTCTAAATGGAAATGGTGCTTGAATTATAGACCAGCAACATGCTGGAATTACCGCTACAGCCTTTTTTCCTATAGCTTTTAATGCGTATCTCATTGATAAAGCTGCACCGCAACCCTTACATGCATAATGACCAGGATGCATATACTCTACAGAAGGTATTCCCGCTATTTTTTCAGGTATCATAATAATCACCTTCAGATGTTTAAATCTATCCATTCAATTTCTCTATCCAACTTTCCCTCCTTCTTTATTTCTATAGCATTCTTGAAAATTTTAATCATAGTCTCTGTTGATATATCGCGACCACCTATACCAACAATGTAGTCCTTCACAATAACATCGGAGTGACCATACAGAGCTGCCTTTACTTCATTAAAGAGTGCACCACCATAACCGAATGAGTAACTTCTATCGATAGTGCCAATAACAGCAACATCTTTCAAATATTTTCTGAGGTCCTCTGTAGGAAATGGTCTAAATGTACGAAGTCTAATTAACCCGACATTATACCCCTGTTCTCTAAGTATGTCAACCGCTTCCTTACCCATGCTTGATAAAGCTCCCATAGTGATTAGGGCAACGTCAGCTCCGTCAATTCGATAAATATCCAGAAGGTCTCCATGGTATCTACCAAATTTCTTTTTGAACTCCTCAGCAACCTCTTTTATCTTGCTCTTAGCTCTCTCCATAGCTTGAGCCATTTTATACCTAAATTCCATGTATTGATTTGGAAATGCAAGCGTACCGTATTGTCTTGGGTTATCTAAGTCAATCTTATGTGGTAAATCAAAAGATGGAAGAAACTCATCAACCATTTCTTGATCTGGTATATCAACAACCTCAAGCGTATGTGTCAAGATAAACGCATCCATGTTTATTATCATTGGGAGCAAAATATCATGAGATTCTGCAATTTTATAGCCCATTATTACAGAGTCTAAAACCTCTTGATTATTCTCAGCAAAAATCTGCATCCATCCTGTATCTCTCTGAGCAATTGCGTCTTGATGATCTGCCCATACACTCCAAGGAGGAGCAAGAGCACGGTTCGCCACATTCATAACTAAAGGAATTCGCTGCCCAGCGACCCAGTGCAACATCTCATGCATTAATAATAAACCATGAGCTGAAGTTGCAGTATACGCTCTAACTCCTGATAATTCAGCACCCATACATGCAGAAATTGCAGCCATCTCGCTTTCTACAGGGATATATTTATAATCGGCTATGCCTTCGGCCTTGAATTTTGCAAGTAATTCAACAATTGTCGTTTGTGGTGTTATAGGATAAGCAGCAACAACAGCTGGGCGTGAAAGCATTGCACCATAAGCAGCCGCATAATTACCTGTAATAACTTTTCTCATCACTCCTCCCTCACTATTTCAATACATTTTACTGGGCATTCATTTGCACATATTCCGCATCCTTTACAATGTTCATAATCTATTACAGGTTTTATCTTTAGTTTATGGGTTTCATCGGGAACAATTTGTATAGATAAGTCAGGACAGAATTTCCAGCATGTCATACACCTAATGCATCGATTATAGTCAATAACAGGTCTAAAGTTTCTCCACGATCCAGTTTTATTCACTACTAACTGGAAAGAATATGGGGCTTCAGGTAGCTCATCAACTTTAAATGGCATTACATCATACCTCCAACCTTAGTTTTTTCATAAGCTTCTTTAACAGCTGCAATATTATTATCTGGATTACCTGGTGGGCGTTCTTTAATACTTTCTATGATTGATTCTAATTTCACTATGTTAGTAGCTTTAACAAGAGCACCTAACATGGGCATGTTTGGAATGGGTTCCATTTTAGGACCTAAACCATACTTTATTGAAATTTCTGTTGCATTAACAGTTGCTATTTTAAAGGGTGGATTATCCATTAGATCTGCAACTTCCTCTGGGCTCTTTGATGTATTGATGATAAGCCATCCATTTTCCTTTAGACCACCAACAACATCAACCTTAGGTGCTGCTTGTTTTCCTTCTCTTTCAAGCTTAGGATATCTAACAAGGGTCTCATCAATAACTACCACTATATCTGGATTCTTTATCATTGAGCGTTCTCTAACAGGTCTTTCGTCTATTCTAGCGTATGCTGTAACAGGAGCCCCTCTTCTTTCAACACCATAGAAAGGGAATGCTAGAACATATTTATTTTCTTTTGCTAATGCCATGGCTAAAAGAGTAACAGCTGTCACCGCTCCTTGGCCACCACGGCCATGAAATCGAATTTCTATCATCTACCTCACCAGTTAAGTTCCTTAATCAAAAGATTAGAGAATTAGTATTAAAATTTGTTCATATTTGCTATAAACAAATCTTTTAGCTGAATTAAAAAAACATTATATTTTTTTACTTTTAGAAAATAGGTGGTTTATAAAACAAGAGATGATTTTATATACTACATATGAAAAGTAAAATCAACCGATTAAAAAAGAAAAAGGGGAATTAATGTGGACAAAAATCAATATATTGAATCAAAATCCGACAAAATTCGATGTAGAGTTTGTGGAAACTTTATCGATCTTGATTCTAAGTATTGTAATTATTGTGGAAATAGAGTTATTGCAAGATCTTGGAGAGAAATTTTAGGCTCGGCAGTAGTAGGAATTATAGCTCTTCAAGCCTTAGCTTTAATAGTTTTCCCATCGCTCTTATTTTCATTAATGCTTATATACAATCCCATAACACACCAAGAAATGTATATTGTTACAATAACTGCTCTTGCATTTCTAAACTTTTTTGAGATAATCCTCTTTTTCCCAGTATACTGGCATTTTAATAACCTTGATGCTACCTTAAAATGGACAGGTTTGGCTTGTACTGAAAAAGATAAGATAGTACGGGAAGTTATAGTAGGACTTATTTTAGGAATCCTTTTAGCTATATTCATGGAAAACATCGCAGTATTGTTTTTAGGAGAAGTTGCATATTCTTTTCAAATACCATTAGAGATTCTATTTTTGCTTGCTATTTCTACAATTATCATTGGATTTTCAGAGGAAATTCTATTTCGAGGATTTATTCAACAATCCCTTGATATTAAGTTTGATAACAAAATCTTAGCAATTATTATTGCGTCGATTATTTTTGGTCTTGCTCATCTAAGGTGGCCAACAATATTAATCACTGCTACCTTAGGAGTGATAATAGGCATTTTATATGAGTTATTTGAAAGAAGGCTTTTTGCGCCAATAACACTTCACGCTGTTTACGATTTTATGATTTTCGCATATCCTCTTTTTAACTATCTTTTCTTTCATTGATATGATGCAATCGGGAAAATAAAATGGAACGGATACTCATTCCTAATTTTAAGCCCAAATGAATATACGACAAAAAACTCTTTTTTCGTATCTCACTATTTCTTATCTCATTAGTGAAATATTGAAAATTTTATCGGTTAAAAACGCAATAGAGGAGACAGAACACTTAAATTTGGTTTTCATATTCACAAATTCACAAACCTAAATCAAATAGATCTTCCCGATCTTAATCTTCCCGATGGATAGTAAGAAATTTTGTCGGGGAGTAGACTAGCTTTTTTCTTTATGCTTTTTGGGAGTCCATCGATTGAAATCTCTAGTATCATATTTCTTGATTACTTTTAACAGGGCCTTAGCCAAATCTACCTTATAGTAGTTTGCAAGACAAATTAAACTAAATAAAACATCACCCATCTCCATCTCAAGTTCATTTATTTTCTCTCCTGGCTTCGGTTTCTTAATGTTTTCCAAAGTATTAATTATCCTAGCGAGTTCACCTATTTCTTCTACTAAGTCTGCAAGTTGTGCAAGAGGTGGCCAATAACCCTCCTCAAATTGATTTATCCAATCATCTACTATTTTCTGGGCTTCGTGCAGCGTAAGTTCTCTTGACATAGTAATCCCTCTTATATTACAGATGATAATTCATTATTATCATTATCATCAATAATATGTTTCTCAACCCTTGCCCCTTCGTCTATACTTACAGTAAATGCATCAAAACCTGAGTCTTTCAGAGCAAGCTCTATTGCTTCTGGGTCTTTAATAGTATATGCCATAATGCAACCACCACCCCCAGCTCCGACTATTTTAGCACCAAGAGCCCCATTTTTTAGAGAAATCTCAATCATTTTATCTAATTCTGGAGTGGATACTTTCAATTTATCACGCAATATTTGTTGATGCGTATTAAGGTTCTCTCCAATGTCTTCTGGCGTATATTTTTTACTTTTTATAAGTTCCTTCATTCTTAATGTAATGTCCCTTATTTCTAAAGCTGCAGTAAGTTGATCTATTTTAGGTATTTCTTTTTCCTTGGATATACTCTCGATATCAGATATGCTTAATTCCATAAGTGTATTAAATGAAATATGTTTCCTTATTTCTCTAACAGCCAAGTTTACATCATTTTTTATCCTTGAGAGAATTTGCAGTGTTGGTTTTTGCACTCCAGAATTCCCTATAACAAAATATCCCTCTATCTCTGGTAATCGTGTCACTTTTGGTGGCAGTTGAAGTTGAGGTTCTATATACACTACTCCCCCAAAACTAGAGGCTATGTGATCCTGAAAACCACCTGGTTCTTTAAATTCTAAAACCTCTGCTTCGTATGCCATCATAGCTAAGTCCATTGCTGAAAAAGACTCACCAGTTGCCTCAAGCAAAAACTTCATGAAAGCAGTTACTAAAGCAGAGGAACTAGATAGTCCAGATGCTATAGGGATCATGCCATAAATTTCAATTTTGTATCCCGTATCTAATTTATATCCATGCTTATAGAAAACATTTAAGACACTCTTTATATATTCTCTTGGTTTTTCATAAGGAAGTATTTTATTCAGTGGTAGGAATATTTTAACACCAAGATCCCAAAGGTATATTTGTAGTTCAGTTCTATCAATCTTAGTTCCTTTAACATAGATTCTCCTATTGATAGCAGCAGGTATTATTGGAAGCCCAAGATAATCTTGATGCTCTCCAAAAATGGTAATTCTACCAGGGGCTGATACTATAAATTCGTATCTTTCCAAAACTACCACCTTTAGTAGTTAAATGAAAAATGTGGACCCTTAAATAAAATTTTGTGTTAATTAACTAAAAGCTTTAGACATCTTAATTGTTTTTATAGTGGCGTAAAGCAGTATTACTGTAGTAGTAAATCTACTTAACCGACAATTTATTTTGGAGATTTACTATTTTACAGAGCTTGCTAGAATTTGTATAAATCTCCCTTTTTGCGTATATACTCATCAGTTTTTAGGTATATGAAGTACCCTATTCCTAGAGCTATAAGATCAATTATTGCTAGAACTAAAAGCATCCACCATCCTATCGAAAAATCAAGACCAAAAATTAAAAAACCTCTGAATGCCTCCGTTCCATAGTACATAGGATTTCCATACGCCATTATTTGTAAATATACTGGCAATATTGTAATTGGATAAGCTACTGGTGTGATTATGTATAATATATCGCCTACTATTTCTGCTGCCATCCATCCTTGTTTAGCGGTTAATACTATGCTACATAATATTAAACCTATAGCTTGCAATGAAACTATCGATAAACCAACTGCTATCAGTGCAGGAATAATGCCCCAATAGTTGATATGTATGCCAATAAGTAGATGAATGAATATTATCTGAATTATGATTCCTGCTCCAATGTGAGAAACACTATGTAGCGAATGGCCTAGGATTATCGAGAATCTACTTACTGGAGCCAAATACACAACTTCAAGCGTACCAATCCACTGTTCTCGTCTTAATCCAAATGCTGTGCTCCACATACTGACTAAGGTAAGTAAAGCGAATGCAGATCCTAGTGTAACATAAGTTATGACATCTGGAATCCCTGTAAGTGAACCAAAAGTATATGACGTACGACCACCTGCCATGAAATAAGAGAAAAGAATAAACGGAGCATACCACAAAAATGGTGCTGCAATAAAATAAAGCGCACTAAGAGGGTATGAAAGATCTAGCTTCCACACATTTATGGTAACCGCAACTGTTGCACGAAGTTCCTTACGTGCTCTTTTCAACAAACCTTTTAACATTAAGAGACCCTCCTAATATGCAGATAGCTTACCTCTTTGTTTTGTCCAATATTCTGCAAACTTAAAGGTTGAATATCCAACAATCCAGAATACTATTGCTAAAATTATTAGAGCAAATATTATTGACTCTAAAGTAAAACTGCTCTTTAAGCTCATAAGGATTATACGAGATCCTATGAGCGCATACGTCACTGGCATTATAAGGCCGAATATTCTTAATGATATAGGTATAGCTTCAAGAGGATAGTTAACAGGGGTAACAAGATAGAAGAATGTGGATATGAAATCATTAAGAACATCGGGATCTTTAAAAAAGATTATAACTGCTGCTATGAAAAATGCGAAACCATAGAGACCTATGATCATTAGAAGTACTAAAAAGGCAACAATTACTATTTTATGAAACGGATATACCACTCCAAATAAGAATGAGAATATTAGAAATTGCAAGATGGCCTGTATAGTCGCAATAATGGTTTGTGAAAGAGTTGCTCCGATTAAAATAGTCATCCTAGAAACTGGTGCTAAGTACAAGGACTCCAATGTTCCACTATATTGCTCCCATCTCAGAGCATTACCCATAACCCATATAGTAGAACCCATGTAACTAAAGATAATAGCCCCTATTATTATAAATTCCACAAAATTGCCAGTTCCAATAGTGTTCTCCAGTATTTTACTATCAGTCCCACCACTAATTGCTATTCCAGTTAGAATAAATGGTAGCACCCACAATACTGGCACCACACCCCAGAAAATAACTTGCAATTTGTACCTAGATGCTATAATTAGCTCTTTTTTTGCTATACTGAGCATAGCTCTGATGTTCATATATTTGATATCTATATCTACTCTCTCACTCTTCCTCTTCATCAACATCTTCTAATCCTCTCCCAGTATAGTGTATGAAAACGTCTTCTAGGGTCGGGTTCTCTACCCTAAAATTCAGATGTGATAGATGTTTTCCTTTAAGTTTATCTAAGATTAAATCCAGAGCATCGAACCCATTCTTTGATAAAGCTTTGATAATGCTCATTCTTGCATGATTTTCAATTTCTATATTTTCAATAAGTTCACAACCTTTTACTATCTCCTTGACATCATTCGAATACTTTAGTGGCACCTCAAATATTATGACATCATACTTTTTTATTTTCAATTTTAAGGCCATCGGATCGTCCACGACTATAATTTTACCCTTATTCATGAGTGCAATTCTATCACATAGATAATCAGCTTCATGCATATAATGCGTCGTTAGAAGTATCGTTTTACCCAACTCTTTATTTAATTTCTCCTTTATGAATCTCCTGATCTCTATACTAAACTTTGGGTCTAATCCTATTGTTGGCTCGTCAAGCATTAGTATTGGTGGATCATGTACTAATGCTCTTGCTAAAATTAATTTCATCCTCATACCTGTACTAAGATCTTCTACATAATCATCTGCACGATCTTTTAAATTCATAATGTCTAAAAGGTAGTCTATTCTCTTTTTCATAACACTTTCTGGGACATTATAGAGCTTTGCAAAGAATGCTAAGTTCTCTCTGGGAGTGAGTTTCCAGTAGACACTTCTTTCGCCACCGGTTACAACACCAATACTAGCTCGTACTTTGATATCTTCCTTTATAATATCATATCCATTTACGAAAGCTCTTCCTCCGTCAGGCAAGATTAATGTAGCAAGTATTTTTATGAGTGTCGTTTTTCCAGCTCCATTAGGACCTAATATTCCAAATATCTCTCCCTCTTTAACCTTAAGATTAACATGATCGACAGCAGTAATAATCTTACCTTTCCTTGATATAAAACCAAATCTTTTCTCTCTTTTCTCAAACCTTTTTACCAAATTCTCGGTAATTATAATATAATCATCTGTCATAATAACCCCACCTTAGAAGTAGAATATCATGATAACTAATAATAACTAAACAAGCAAGAGAGAGATTATGAAAAAGTAATTTAATTAAACATTATCATAGAACATACCATCCTCAGATTCGGTATGTTACTCAAAAATAAGTGAACTCAAATAAAAATTTTTTGCTTTTAGGCACCCTAAACCATTTAAAAATAAGTAAATATTAAAAATTATTTTGAGAGAGAATAATTTAACAGCTATGTTAGTAAGGGTATATGGATAAAAATCTACCAGTCACGAAAACATATAAATAAATCTTGCAATAATAAGAACTTTGTTTTAAGACTAACTTTTTGGTGGGTATGTAATGAGATTCCCACGTTGGAAAAAATTAGCGTATGCTTCTGGTTCTTTAGCTGCAGCGTTATCTTATCAAGCATTTAACGCGTATATATTCTACTTTTATGTTCAAGTTTGTGCTTTGCCAATTGAATTATATTCTCTTGGATTTGCAATTTATGGTGTATGGAATGCTCTTAATGATCCGTTAGCAGGAATACTTTCAGATAAAACAAGAACTAGATGGGGTAGAAGAATACCGTATGTTGCTTTTGGCAATATACCATTCATGATTGCGTTCATGTTAGTTTGGGCTCCTATTGTTTCTCATGTCGATTCAACCCTAATAGCTTTTCAGCTATTTGGTCAAGATGTAAAAATATTTGGCTTACCATTAGATTTGTTTATTTATTTTACACTAGTTGGTTGTCTTTTTGATACATTTTATACAATTGTAATTTTGGCTTGGACTGCACTTTTCCCCGAAATGTTTCCATCTCTTGAAGAAAGAGCTGAAGTTAACGCATATAGACAGATATTTAGCGTAATTGGTCTAATCTTTGGATTGGCTATGCCACTACTTTTAGTTGAAATACTAGGCAGCTGGTTCATAATGGGCGTTTTTCTCGGAATTATCACTGGTGCGTCCGTCTTTGTATCTCTCCTTGGTTCAAAAGAGACTGGTTATTATCGTGTTGAGGAACCATTACCTCTAATTGATACCTGGAAATATACACTCGCCAACAGATCATTTTTAACGTTTGTTTTAATGAACTTAATGATTCAATACACTTTTGTCTTACTAGTTCAGATCACACCACTGTACACACAGTTTGTTCTGAATGTTGGATTTTTTGAGACTTTTCAATTTCTGCTGATGGTATTTTTGATTTCACTTATAGGATTAATCATTTGGAACAAGGTAGTAATAAAAGTAGGTCCTAAAAGAACTGCTATTTACGCACTAGCATCTTTTGCTATTGTGCTTTTTCCTTTATTATTTGTAAGTGATTACACGCAACTATTAATCTTGGCTGCACCTATAGGAATTGCTCTAGCTGGACCAATGTTTATTGTGGACATATTAATAGCAGATGTTATTGACGAAGATGAAGTTAGAACTGGGCGACGAAGAGAAGGTATGTACTTTGGAACCAATGCCTTAATAATGCGTTTATCAACACTTTTAGTATCATTAGCAGTTTTAATCTTAGCTCCGTTAGGATATATAGAAGGCGCTGTTGTTCAACCCCCTTCAGCAATTTTTGGAATTAGACTGCTCATGAGCATATTTCCAATAATTGGAATCATAATTGGGCTACTGATAATTCGTTTATATCCAATAGATAAAGAATATCGCGACGAAATTAAGAAAAAGCTCGAAAAAATACATGCAGAAAAAATTTCTAAAATTGGGGAATAAAAAGATATTATTTTTTGGAAATCTTTAAATGAGAAGATAAAGATAGTATATATACTGTAAAATAACTTATTCTTTTTTTGGGGGGATGTGAAATGAAAGAAACTATTCTGTTAAAGGATGGTATTGTTGTTACGATGAATCCAAAAATGGGAATTTTAGAGAGGGGAAGTATTGTTATATCAGAGGGAAGAATAGCATACGTAGGTAAGGACTCGGATGTTGCAAAAAAGAACTGGCACCCCGATATAACTATAGAATTAAAAAATAAAGCCGTGATACCAGGGCTCATAAACACACATAATCATTCCTTTCAAACATTGCTAAAGGATTTTCTTGCTGACATACCTTTCAGCATCTGGATGAATAAGTTCATATATCCCCTTCTAAGATGTCTTAATAAAGATTTAATGAAACTCTCTACTTATCTAACAATTATAGAGATGTTAGAATCAGGAACTGCCACTTTCGTTGATGTTCCCAGATTTCATAGGGATTTTTCAATAGCGGATGGAATTGCAGAGGCTATTAGAGATACGGGAATAAGAGGAATAATCACTTGGGGTATTCACGACAAAGGAGTGCCGGAAGATTTTATAACGAACTCACAGGAGTTAATAAAGGCGTTCAGAAATTTTAGAGATAGATGGGACGATATTATAAATAAAAATATAAGAGTTGATATTGCAAATCCTGGATTTTGGCATCTTAGTATGGAAGGCATGGAAAAGATCTATGAATTAAAAAAGAAATTAGGACTAGTATTACATCTGAATATTGCAAATCATAAACAACTGGTTGATCTTTTTAAACTAAGACATCTTATGAGCGAGGCTGAGTTTTATGCTGAAAAAGGATTCTTAGATGATAGAACACTTGCTGTTCATGCTGTCTGGCTTAGTAGATATGATTTGCAAATACTTAAAGATTATGGAGTCAGCATATCACATAACCCGATTAGCAATATGTATTTAAGTTTTGGTACGGCACCAATAGTGGATATGCTGGAATTTGGAATTAATATTTGTTTGGGAACAGATGGCCTTAGTAGTTATACACAAAACCTTTTCTTGGTTATGAAAACGGCATTATTACTACATAGAACACATATATTTTCGTCATCTATAAACGCAGAAACTGTATTCAAAATGGGAACTATTAATGGTGCCAAAGCATTAAAAATTGATGACATTACAGGATCCATTGAGGTTGGAAAAATGGCTGACTTAGTTATTCTAAATTTGCAACATGCAAACACAATTCCATTTAGAAGCATGTATGCTATCCTTGTTAATGAAATAGAATCAAAAAATGTAGATACTGTTTTTGTAAATGGAAAAATTGTAGTTGAAAATGGAAGGATAACTACAATTGATAGGGACAAAATATTAGAAGAGAGCAAGAAAGCTGCATATGAATTGTGGGAGAGGTGCGGTTTTCTTAAGGAGTGAAGTTACAATCTTTTTCATTTTTTCATTAATGCTTCTTAAGAAAAATATTTTAATGAATAGAGCAGTATGTAGA
>JAGGXT010000098.1 GCA_021162905.1 Candidatus Odinarchaeota archaeon
ATTTATTTTAGTTTATTTTTGTTTCTCTAATTTTAACAGCTTATCATGATAATTGTAAGATAAGAAGGGATATTATTATCATAACTTATTAAGAAGGAAGGACACAATTGCACTTATCTATGTATACGTATAATCTTGCTAATAGCGCAACAAAATCAGTTGCAACTTCGTTATAAGAGATTATAGAAAGAATATTCGATGTAGCCTTAGCTTTCTTTGTATATAGCTGAAATATGGTGTTCATATGTGTTGGTGCTAAGTATAGTTTAAAAATGTTTGAATAAAGACATTTAGATAAAGAACGAAATAAGCATTATATCAGGCTTGTTTTGGAATAGGATACGAACGAGAAGTCAAATAAGATTTTGCTGCTGGTACCACTCAATTGTAATTTTCATTCCTTCTCTAAAGTTATACTTTGGGCTGAACCCTAGTTTCTCTTTGGCTTTTTTATTACTATAGGCTCTATTCTTAGTCATATCCCTTACAACCGATGTGTGCATTACAAAGTCGTCAACTCTCTTAATTTTGTTAGCAGTTTCCACAAACCAGATTAAAACTTTTGCTAAAGGAACTGGTATTGATTTTTCTGGTGGTGGAGCCCCAAGTAACTCTGCCATAATGGTAAAGGCGTCCTTGTATGTATAATAGTCATCACTTGCTATGATAAATGTTTCACCAATAGCTGCTGACCTATTTTCGAGAGCCTTAATAAATCCCTGGATCACATCTTCAACATACGTAAAGTGGACGTATTTGTCTCCTTTTCCGGGAAGATATTTCATTTTACCATTAGCGATGGCTTTAAGAACAGAGTATGTAACATATAAATCTCCAGGGCCATAAACCCCTGTTGGTCTCAAGATTGTTACTGGAAAACCATTTTCCTCATGAAACTTATTTAGTATTTTTTCTGCCATCATTTTTGAAATACCATAAGTATAATCTGGATTATATGGATGCGTTTCATCGGCGGGAATTGTTTTTACAGGGCCTATTGCTTCAGTTGAACTTGTATATATGAAGTAATCAACCCCGTTTTTCATAGCATCTTCTGCGATAACTTTCGTAGCCACAACATTCTGCATATAGAGTTTTTCCCATTTTGCATGGAATCTCATGAGTGTAGCAAGATGAATAACCACATCCACATCCTTTGTTATGTTATCAAGAGTCTTAATTTCTGATAAATCGCCATACCTTGTTTCAATTCCTAACTTCTCAAGCTCTTTCACCTTCTCTGAGTTTCTATACATCACGACAATATCATATTTATCTTCCTTTAAAAGGGCATTCACAAGGTGTCTTCCTATGAATCCAGTAGCCCCTGTCACAAGAATTTTCACTATATTATCCCTCCAAGCTCCAAACACCTTTATTTATTAACTTATTTTTTCATCAATTAAGTATTTTATCTCTTCGTCAATTGAAATCGTGTTAATGGAAACCATCTAACAATATCTGGGATGTAAAACTCCGCTACTGGCAGGTTACCATCCCAACTTTCACCTAATCTTGGAATAGTTTAATCTTCGAAGAGCTGAATTTTGTTGAGCCACTAGAGGTTTATGGAAAAGTGAATGATATGATGGGATCTAAAGTGTTAAATATACCTAATTTGCCAAAATAAAAACATTAATCTTAGATTTGGTGAGAAGGATGAAAAAGAGATTTTTATGGGGTGCTTCAGAGAGTGGTTTTCAATTTGAAATGGGTAATCCAGAAGGGAAATTCATAGATTCGAATAGTGATTGGTGGGCCTGGGTTCATGATGAAGAAAATATTAAGAAAAAGTTGGTTAGCGGTGATCTGCCGGAGCATGGAATAAATTACTGGGAGCTTTATAAGAAGGATCATGAGCTTATAAAGAAACTAGGGATGAATGCGTATCGTATAGGTATTGAGTGGAGTCGTATATTGGCAATGTCAACACGCGATGTTGAAGTTTATGTTAAGGAGAATGAAGACACAGGGCTTTTTGATAGTATAGTTGTTGAAGAGGAAGATATGAAGAGGCTGCTTACCCATATAAATAGAAGTGCGGTGAACCATTATAGAGAAATCATAAAAGATTTACGAGAGCAAGGAATAAAAGTAATAGTTTGTTTGAACCATTTCACATTACCTATATGGATTCATGACCCGATTGTTGCAAGAAGAACAAATTTAGAAGAAGGACCGCTTGGATGGGTAGACCCAGAAACAGTTATCGAATTTATTAAATATGTATCAGTTGTGGCAAATCTCTTTGGAGATCTTGTTGATATGTGGGCTACACTCAATGAGCCCTTTGTTGTTGCAGAAGCTGGATATTTAGTACCAGAGGCTGGATTTCCTCCTGGCGTTGCAGCAGCAGAGGGTTATTTGGCAGCTATAGTTAACCTGACAAATGCCCATGTTCGTGCATATGACGCTATAAAGAAATGGGATACCATCAAGGCAGATGATGATAGCGACGAGGCCGCATTCGTTGGAATAATTCATAATTTTACACCAGTACATCCGCTTAAAAAGGACGACGAAAGAGACATTCAAGCAGCAAAAATAGTTGACTATATGAGGAACAGATGGCTCTTAAATTCGATAGTTAAAGGCGAAGTGGACCTAGATTTAAATATGGAAATCTCTGACGATGAAAAGCTTAAGTCATTTAGAAACAAATTGGATTGGATTGGTGTTAATTATTATGTAAGATTTGTTGTAAAACATTCAGAAAAGCCTTTAGTTCCGGGATTTGAACTTGCAAGTTTTGAATTTGTTGCTGGATATGGAGGTGAATGCAAGCCACGAAGTAAATCCCTTGATAATCGTCCAACAACAGATTTCGGTTGGGAAGTATATCCAGAGGGATTAAGAGAAAGCCTAAATATTGCAGCAAAATACAATAAGCCTATAATAGTAACTGAAAATGGACTTGCCGACGCCGAAGATGCCTTAAGATCATGGTTCATAGTCCAACATATTCATCAATTAGAGCTTGCTATTAAAGAAGATAAAATTGATGTTAACGGGTATCTTCATTGGGCACTGACAGATAACTATGAATGGGCTCATGGCTTTAGTAAACGTTTTGGGCTTATCGAAGTAGACTTAAAAACTAAAGAAAGAAAGCCTCGTAAAAGTTCAGAGGTCTTCAGAGAAATTGCAGAAAATAACGGTCTCACCGATGATCTAACTAAAAAATATCTTCAATAAGTCTGACATTTTGCAATTTCTTATTTTATCTTCTTTTTGATAAAACAATATTACCACTTCTCATTTCTATCGTTTATTTACCCAATTATTTTTCCAAGATTTTCTAAATATGCTCAATTATCCAAATATATACTGGTTTATTGTGTAGTTGAAGCTTATTATTTGTGCATCTGGTGAGAGGATTATTGAGTATCCGAGAGAATGTGTTGCGTTATATTGTTTCCACAGCCAGATCATCCATATAAAGCTGAATTCCTTAAAATTCCCATTTAGTAAATAATTAGGGATTAAGCATATCAGATTAACTCTAGAGAAGCCGTAATAATTCTGAGTCACAAAATGAGCAGCCTTATAAAGTGCGTTAGCAGGATTATATTGAGAGTAAATATCTTCCGTTGCAATGATAGTCCAGTTTACTGCATGCCAACTGCAATTTAGACCATTATAAAAAGGTGTCTGCCAATTTGTGAGGTTGTCAGCTTTGAACCATACAATAAGCTGTTCGAAATAGTAGCCTGTATAGTTGACTGAGAAAACAATTGTAAACCTTGATTCATTACCTTCTATACGCCTGTATTCGAAAAGCCAGAAATTGTTATAATAAACATGCTTCGTGCCATTAATGTCACAGAAGGTAAAGTTGTCAAATATGTTATTTTTTGCTAGTGTTATATTCATGTCGTTTATCTGAATTACTCTCATGCCGTAATAGTCATTATCGCACAGATATCTTACATTTAGTATATTAGAATCACTATAAATGAAGAGAAGAGGTAACGGCAAGAGAAAAATACTCACTATTATTGCCAAGAAAACTAAATTTTTTCTAAACACTTTTAGTAGTTGATATATTTTAAAATTTGATTTCATATTACTCACCATTATTCGTGTGACTATCAAGTTTGGACTATTGATTACACATTGATTGCTCTATTTGTAGAATTACTTACATGGATAATATTAGGAGATTAAAGTAAATTCGCATGTGGCTCGGATAAAAACAATAGGAATGGAAAAATTATGCGAAAACGTAGCGATGAATATGGCAAGTTATGTTTAATATTCTTGCATTTGGAGTAGCTATTATAGTGTATTTCATTGCATGCGTTCCATTTAAAGCTTTGCCTAAGAATAAGTACCACAAAAAATCATAGCTCTTATAGTTTTCCAGAAGGAAATTTGGAACAAGATAAATCCCAGTCACATATTCGCATCCACAATAACACCTTTCTAAATATAGCATCACCTTGTAGAGTACCTTTGACGGATTATATATTGATGATACATTCTGACCTACAAACAGTGTCCAATTGATAGCTCGCCATGTGGTAATATTACACTGCAATGGCGTTAAAGGCTTTATGTAAACTTTTGGATGATATGTGTTGAAGAATATCACGAGTTCGTCGAAATAATTGCCTGTGTAATTACTCAGAAGTGTGATGGCAATTTTTGAGCCATTGTACTCAATAAATCTTAGAACTGTTCGCCAATAGTTATAGTACTGATGTGTTCTATTACTCAAATCGTAGAATGTGAAATTCTTCGGTATATATGGGCCTAACAAAAGTATTTGCATCCCATTTAATGTGATGTATCTTTTATAACTTGTTTCATCATTTACGTCATACAGATATTCAACTGTAATCCCTTTATAACTTATGAAATATATCAGATAATACGGAGAAAGAGCAAGAAGCATAATTAAGGCCATTACCACTAAGTGAGATAAAATGTCATCTATTTTCATCTTGTGGCAAGTCATCACAAGCAAAATGTATATCCCTCGTCTGTATCATCTGATCACCAATGTTAATTATGCAAAAGATAACCTTAATCTATTAAAATATTTTGTAAAGAAACGTTGATTATGGAAGTATAGAGTGAATGCTAATTTTTTGATTACAAAATCTTAAATGTGTACAAATACAAATAAAATATGGACAGAATGAGATTAAAATAAATAC
>JAGGXT010000268.1 GCA_021162905.1 Candidatus Odinarchaeota archaeon
ATTAAAGTATGCATATATTAATCGGCTTATTGATAAAGCTGCCAAAACGTTTAAAAAAGTAAGCAAAGATAATATTATGTGGTGACTTACTTGGACCGAATTGTAGTAAAAGTAAAGGATATATTTTCGCCAGATGATGAAATAGCCATTATCAGAGCGGGAGATAGATATATTATTGAAAAGATCAGTCCAGAAAAGGTGCTAAACAGTATTTCTGAGAAATTCCGCAGTTTGTCTGATGAAGAAAAAGTGAAAATCGCTCTTGAGGCCAAAAAATGGTCAAGAAAATAATTGTTGACACTTCTGTATTAATCGCTGGTATTTTAGGTAATAGTACTTCAAGAATTCTTCTTAATTTAATTTTTAAGAGAAAAGTAAAGATCTTGTTATCACATGATATTTTTGACGAATACATTGCAGCATCACACTATTCAAAAATTGTTAAAAGGGTCGATACGGGTCTTTTGGACTATATTCTAGATGCAATCTTCAAGAAAGCAGAAATTTTAGACGTTAATATTGAAGTGAATTTATGTAGAGACCCAAAGGATAACAAATTTTTTAGCCTTGCAATCTATGGAGATGCGGAGGCAATTGTCACATGGGAATCGGATATACTATCTCTCAGGAACGAAAACAAAATCTTTACATACAAGCATAAGAAAATATATATCCTTACTCCTCCAGAATTCTTAGGGATGATATCGTTTTCTGTATCATAGTATACACTCTTCGAAGAGTTTTCTCGTCAGTAATGTGGAAAAGCGTGTGATAAAAACACTGAGACGAAGAATAATTTAGCGAAAACTGTTTGTATAGTTGTCTCCCAAAAAAATAGTAAATCTTGGTTTGTACAACTTATTTTTCCTTAAGATGATTAAAATTATGAGTACCCGTTCATATGAGATACAGAAAATTTAATTAGTTGAAACACGAGTATTATACTCATGATTCAACAATTTATAAATAGAGTTGAGGAGCTCAGATTTCTTGAGGAACATTATAAGAGCGAGCATTCGGAACTGATTATAATATATGGGCGAAGAAGAATTGGGAAGACCGAGCTTATTGCACAATTTATAAAAGGCAAGCCAGCAATTTATCTACTAGCCACATATAAGCCGTTGAATGAAATCATAAAGGAATTGCAGCTTAAGATGGCAAAGCTCCTCAAAAATAGGCTTTTTGAAAAACTGGAGATAAATAATTTTGAGGACTTATTTTTAGAGTTCATAGAGTTTCTTAAAAAGAGTAAAATTACAGAGAAGGTGGTTATCTGTATAGATGAGTTTCCAATCTTAATACAACGTGATAAGGGAATAGTATCCATTTTTCAGAAAATATGGGACGAACACTTAAGAAAGGAGAATATCATGCTGATCTTATTAGGATCCAGCATCAGTATGATGGAGACGGATGTTTTAGGATATAGGAGTCCTCTCTATGGCAGGCGAACTGGTCAGTGGCTCGTAGAAGAGTTAAAAATCACATCGCTTATGGATTACTTTTGGAAATATAATAAAGTAGATATTATAAGAACGTACGGTGTGATTGGTGGGGTACCGGGATATATTACAAAGTTTGATCCAGATTTGAGCTTGCTGGGGAATATAAGGGAGAAAATATTTAGGAAAGGTGAGTTTTTGTACGATGAACCAGAAATATTGATGCGAGAGGAGCTTAGAGATCCGACTAACTATTTTTCAATTCTCAGAGCAATTGCTTCAGGAAGTAATACATTTGGGAAAATTGTGGATTCAACAGGATTAGATAAATCATTGGTTTCTAAATATCTCTCTGTGTTGCAGAGTCTTAGGATTGTAGGGCGTGACATTCCAATATTCAGTTCATTAAAAGCGCAGATAAAAGTCAGGAGGGGGCAATATAAGATAAATGATAATTTCTTCAGGTTTTGGTTTAATTACGTTTATCCTTTCAAATCAGAAATAGAGGCAAACAATATTGACTATGTAACGGCCCAGCTTAATGAGACATTCAATACCTATATGGGTTTTATTTTTGAGGATTTGGTAAGAAAGCCATACATTGCAAGAGCGCTCGTGCCATTTTATTATACTGATCTTGGACGATGGTGGTATAAGGATAAAGAAATAGATTTAGTGGCTGCAAACTCACGCGAGAGAAAGATATTTTTCATGGAAGTTAAATGGAGTAAACTTTCATTGAGAGAAGCTAAAACTATACTCAAGGAATTAAAAGAGAAAGCGAAATATGTTGATTGGAATATTGATAAAAGGAAGGAATATTATGGTGTCATAGCTATAGAGATCGAAGACAAAAATGAATTAGAAAGCGAAGAAACTGTTGCCTATTCGGTAGATGACTTGTTCCGCATACTTAGTATTTTTCCTTAAAAGAAAAGATAGAATATCATTCTATTCAGTTTACAATCGTTATTCGGAGAATATATTATAAATACTAAGATACATTTATTAGCTCTCGTAAAATAGATAATCTAGTAAAGAGAGTAAAAAACAGCTAGGTGATTTCTATGACCGATGGAGAGGCATATACTTTTGAGAAATCACCAAACATTCTTGTGGCATTAGTTTTTTCATTTCTGATATTCCTGATAGTGTCATATGTAAGTTTTTCTCTGGTCCGCACCTTTCCTTCAGAGTTTATTATTGCGATTTTTGCGGTTGGCATTCTTCATACAGCAGCGGGGCTTTTTGGACTTAGGCTGAACATAGGTAGTCTCATTGGAGCTGTATTTGGTTCGTACCTGGGATATCTGCTCGTGTTTAATTATTTTGAATTGAGGTACGATATTTTCTATATGCTTGAAGTTGCCATAACCATGATCATCGCAAAGGTATTAATGACCTACGTTAGCAAACGCGGAGAGCTGGAAACCTTTAAAGAAATAGGAAGATTTTTGATATTTGCAGGAATAGTTGGCTGTTCTGCATTTCTGTCACTAATACTCATAGTTATCATTGCAGATATTGTAAATCAGATAAATTTTCTTTCCTATATTGTAGAGTATTTGACGTACTCTACAGTTGTAGGTGTGATTGCTTCATTATTTTCCTTTGGGATCATAACCATTTTTAAGACTCCAGACATAACGCTATTAGTAGCTACATACATAAGCGGTGCACTTTCCAAGGAGCCTACGCGAAGGGTATCAGAGAGTACAAAATTAGTTACACCAAGTGTGAGTGAAAAAGCTGTACCAGAAACTGTTATAAGAGCAGACACTGGTAAGGCACTCCAAGAAACAGCCCCAAGTGTATCATATGAAAAAGTGACCGTGACGATACCAAATTACAAAATAGTTAGATTTATAGGCAGTGGAGGTTTTGCCTCAGTATTTGAGGCAAAAGATAATCAAGGAAGAACAGTTGCCTTAAAGGTATTCAATCAAGCGACAGAAGAGATTAAGAAGACATTTATAAAAGAAATATCGATATGGAGTGTTCTTCAGCATCAGAACATAGTGCGTTTATTGGATTACGGTATTGATCCAGTCCCATATATTGTTATGGAACGCATGGAAGGTTCTCTTAGGGACTTGCTTAATAAGAAGAGTTTTCAGATCAAAGAGGCATTAGAGATAGTACTGCAAATAGCTTTGGCTCTAAATTATGCACATAGCGAATTTAATTTGGTGCATAGAGACCTGAAGCCAGAAAATGTCTTGTTCAAAGGTGATATTTTCAAACTAAGTGATTGGGGGCTTTCTAAAATATTCAAGCACTCCGCTACGTCTAAAGGCTATATTGGGACAATAGCTTATTCTGCTCCAGAACAGTTTGACGCGAGCTTTGGAGGCATAGGACCATGGACTGACATCTGGCAATTGGGTGTAGTTCTTTATGAGTTGATAACAAGAAAACTGCCATTCGGCGAGGATGTTGCAAGGGCTGTTAAGAATATCTTATATGAGCCACCAGTTTACGATAGCAGCATTCCAGAGGATGTATGGCGTCTGATACTAAGCATGCTTCAAAAGGACATAAACAAACGACCATCAGCTTCCGAGATTGTTAAACATCTACATAGCTTACTTGCACAATATTAACTCCTTTTTTATTGCTACTAAGAATAAGTCATTATCCTTCATTTTTATATTGTACTAAGATTTTTGTGTGTCTTTTTACTAAAAAGTCCTAAAAAGTCCAATGTATATATCTGAGTACTATCATTGACCTATTAAATTACAAGTAGAAAAAGATAAAAGTATTAAATTACAAAAGTATATTGGTGCAAAAAATGTCAATTACTGTTAAAATTGATAAAAAGATAAATGCAGAATTGGAGAAGATGATAGC
>JAGGXT010000213.1 GCA_021162905.1 Candidatus Odinarchaeota archaeon
CACCTCAGACTCAAACTTTATTTGTTCAACAAAGCATATCCATTTCATTATTTAAAAGTAAAAAATATTTAAGAGAGTGTCCTATGAGGGGATTAATACCTGCTAATATCAAGTGTTGTTTTTCTAATAGCAACAATAACATTCTCTATTCTAACAATATATTTCCTACACAAAGTTATCTTAGTGGTCATGAGATAAATCTGGTAACATTTAAGTCAAGCATTAAGAAAAATTATCAATACAGCGCAAGATTTTATTCTCTGGAAATCAGAGGCCCTGGATATTTTACTCTATACCCCTATAGAGTTACAGCAGTGGGTGATGTATATCATGTAGACTATCTATATGATTTCGATCAGATAATGTCTTTTGATAAAACCTTTTATGCTTATCAAAATTGGCAAAGTGATACGCTTAAAGTAAGAAATGAGAACACCAAATAAAAACTATTATGATTGTTAATGCAACTCTTTTTCTAAGAATGTAGAAATAAGGAAAAGGATCGGTCTCTTACCCAACTATTATAAATATCTTTTGCATAAATAAAAAAGGATGCTTGATTAATAGGAAAATTTGATGATGTAGCTCTAAATAGCTTTGTTATGTTATCATAAATTTCTGCAAAATAGTTAGCGTAATGTTTTCGTTTGAACTCAAAGGCTATATGAAATATGCTTTTAATTAAGAGTGCTTCTTAAGAAGCTTTTAATGAGTGAGGTGATCCGATGAGATTAATCCCATATAAGACTTATTTAATGATGGGTAATGAAGCTATTGCCCATGGTGCTCTTGAATCGGGAGTAAGAGTTGCTGTTGGCTACCCAGGAACACCATCCACCGAGGTTATTGAAACTATAGAAAAATTATCAAAAGAGTATAACTATGATGTCTTTATAGATTGGGCTCCAAATGAAAAAGTTGCTTTAGAGGTAGCTACTGGGGCCTCATTTGCTGGAGTAAGAAGCATAGTTACAATGAAGGGTCCTGGAATTAATGTAGCAGCGGATGCCTTAATGTCGGTTGCTTATAGTGGTGTTAATGGAGGTATGGTAATCTTAGTTGCTGACGATCCTGGCCCACACACAACTCAAACTGAGCAAGATAGTAGGTACTATTCATATATCTCTATCTTGCCTCTGCTTGAGCCATCTACTCCCCAAGAGGCATTAGAAATTACAAAATGGGCTTTTGAATTATCTGAAAAATATCAAATTCCAGTACTTCTAAGAACAACTACCCGGCTTAATCATACATCAGCGAACGTAACTATCGGTGAAATTAAGAAAATAGAAGTAGAGCCTAAATTCGAAAAGGATCCTCATAGATACATTCGTGCGTATATGTCAGCAAATTTAGAGAGGCATAAAGTTTTGAATAAACTAATGGAGAAGATAGCTGATAATGAATTTTATAATTGTTCATATAATCTGCTTGAGGGGAATAATAAGTATCTGATAGTTGCAACAGGAACAGGATATAATTATGTTAAAGATATGTTATCAAAAGTATCTGAAATATCAATTCTTAAAATATCTACTATACATCCATTTCCTAAAAAGCTATTTTTAGATGTAATTAAGAGAAATAATGTTAAGAAGATATTGGTTGTTGAGGAATTAGAACCTATACTCGAAAGAGAAATACGCTTAGTCCTTCAAATCAATAAACTATATAACGTAGAAGTTTTTGGGAAATTTGATAAAGTTCTTCCCAAAGAGGGTGAATTGTCTCACAAGCTTATTGCTGATGCAATAAGAAAGGTATTTGGGAAAGTCTTAAATTTTGAGAAAATGGCCGAAAAAGAATTTAAAGTCACAATACCCTCAAGGCCTCCACCGCTATGTCCAGGATGTCCTCATAGACATAGTTATATTGCTTTAAAGAGAGCATTAAAAGAATTAGGATATAAAATAAAAGATGTTCCTATAATGGGCGATATCGGATGTTATGCTCTTAGCTTCGAGAAACCATTAGAAGCTATATGGACAGAGCATGAGATGGGCGCTAGCATATCGTTAGCAATGGGTCTGAAAATCGCAGGTATAGAAGCTCCAGTAATTGCAACTATAGGGGATTCCACGTTCTTTCATAATGGAATACAGCCATTAATTGATGCTGTTCATAATAATATTCCTGTTAAGGTACTTATTCTCGATAATGAAACTACTGCTATGACAGGGCACCAACCACATCCAGGTACTAGACTGCTTCCAAGAGAAAGAGCCGGGAAACAAATTAAGATCGAAGATATTGTCAAAGGGATAGGTGTTGATTTTGTTAAAGTTGTAGATCCCTATAATCTCGAGGAATCAGTTAAAGCAATCAAGGAGGTCATATTATTTGAAGGTCCTGCTGTGGTAATTCTCAGAAGACGGTGTGCTTTAGTTGCTAAAAGGCAAGGATTAACTGAGAATCCATACTATATTGATCCATCTCTTTGTACTAACTGTAAAGCGTGTATTTTATCGACTGGATGTCCAAGTCTATTTTCTCATTCTGGTACTGTAACAATTGATGAATATTCATGTGTTGGTTGTGGGCTTTGCGCCAAATATTGTCCAACAGGTGCAATAAAAAGGAGGGTGTAATTATATGGAGAATAAAATATCTGAATTCAATTTACTCATAGCGAGTGTTGGAGGTCAAGGTGGAGCTACACTTTCAAGGATAATTGGACGTGCTGCTATAAAAGATGGATTAAAAGTAGTAATTGGTGAAACTTTTGGAATGTCACAAAGATTTGGAATTGTTCAATCATATATTCGATTTGGAAGTAATGTTTATGCTCCACTAATTCCAGACAAGAAAACAAACTTATTGCTAGGTCTTGAAATATGTGAATCCGTTAGAGCATTAAAGTGGTGCAATAAACACACAAATGCAGTAATTGGCAATAAGTTAATTCTTCCCGTCTATGCAAATCTTGGTATTGAGAAGTGTCCTTCAAAAGAAGAACTCATCAGATTTCTTAAATCGTATTTAGATAATGTTTGCATCGTAGATACTGAAAAAGTCGCTAAAAAACTAGGAAATCCTATGCTTGCTAATACTATTCTATTAGGATATTCATACGGGTTAGGACTTTTACCATTATCAGAAAAGGCAATTCTATCGGCGATTGAAGAATCACTAAAGGCTAAGTATGTTGAGCTTAATAAACAAGCATTTAGAGAGGGCATTCGAATGTCAAAAAATAAAAATGTAAATTAGAAGATCATTTTCTTTTAAATTGACGATATTTTAAAGATGGAGGAATAAGTGGCATTATCTTTATTACTACTGGAATGTATCTCCAAATCAAATACGTTAATAG
>JAGGXT010000037.1 GCA_021162905.1 Candidatus Odinarchaeota archaeon
ACGAGAATGCTGTATTATATCTGAAGAAATATCTAGAAAAGAAACCACGTGAGAATACTATAAAATATAGAATAGCAAAATTACTACTTAATTTAGACCACTATGAAGATGCACTCAGCTACCTCCAAGAAATAGAATCTACTTTCGAAAAAAACCCAGATTACTGGCTGCACTTGGGAAAAACATACATCGCATTAGGAAAATACAATGAAGCTAAAGATGCTCTAACAAGGGCCTTGACCCTAAAAAAGGATTTCGATGAGGCAAAGAGAGAACTAAATAATCTAGAAGTCCTGATGAAAAATAAGAATGATTCTAAGAAAGTATAGAATGTATATACAAAATAGGAATAAAATTTATTTTATGAACGATCTTGTATCTATTTTTTATTTGACTATAAGCTTAATAATTTAACCGCATCAGGTTCTAGTATTAACTTATTTTGATATTTTACCCAATTTGGAAATATTATGACAAAATACTTTTAATCATTTTCGAGAAAAAAGACATGAAACTTTTACAATCAGACGAATCAATTTTCGTCAGACCATGAGCTAGTATGGATCTGTTTCGTTTTTCAACGAATGAATAAATTTTTGAAACGTCCACCTCTCTAATTTCTGAAGCATCTAACGCCTTTAAAATTAGTAATCCATCCATCAACGCCAAAGTAAAAATGAATTATTTTATCTCTCGTTCTCGAAACCTCCCGCCACTCAATTTCAGGATATTTCTCTTTTAACTCATCTGAGATACTTTTAGAAGCTTCTCCTAAAATTTCAATGTTTCTTACAACAGCATCAATAACCATATCATTCTTCTTGAAATCTTCATAAGACAGATTCTCCGTATATTTCATTATCTTTTCACATGAGATAAGCATATCCATTAAAAACTCTTTATCTCCTCGCTTATGCATATTCAACACTCCTTTTTATCTCTTCCTTAACATGTTCCAATCTTATCGACTCAATTCCATCAGGGGTTAAAATATCAACTTTCCTACCGAAAAGTTTTTCAAGGAAATCAATAAGACCACAAACATTCCTAAATGTTGCTTTTCCCGCTCAAATTCCACAATAACATCAACATCACTTTTCTCCGTTATTTTATTTCTTGAAGCAGAGCCAAATATACCAATTCTTTTAACTCCAAACGACCTTATCTTTCCCCTGTTTTCTCTTATTTTTTCCAGTATCTCCTCCTTTGTCAGCATCATATTTCAACCTCCTACAGGCCAAATCTCCATTTATCCTTACAACTTCATTTATTAATTTATAAGGTATTATTTTAAAAAGCTCCTTCAAGATTTGCTTCCTTTTCTGTCAATCTCTATTTTACTTATCAAAAATGCTTAAAATGTATATGATTTGCTTTGGCTCTTCAAGAGGCAGAAGAAGGATTTTGAAAGATTCAAGATTACTATCACAAAAAATATTCGCCCACGGGCCATTTATCTTTTGCGCCTAATTAGAAAGTTACACTGTAAATAACTGCAACTTCATAGGAAATTTTATCGGTATAAAGGTTATGAGGCCCTCTAACATAACCATAAGTCACTGCAATTTCATGGAGAATGGACATCAATTCCTTGGAAGTGGAGCTGGAATACTTATTCAATCGTTCTCTAATATCACCATAGTTCACAACAATTTCACAGAAAATAGCTGTGCCATCAGTTTATATAGTCCACATACTGTCGTGATAGCCAATAGCAATATTATAGCAAACGATATGGGAATCACCGTAACTTTTGGATATCCTACTAATGCATACTTCCTCTCAAATGTAACTGTAATTTACTGTGACATTTATTCAAATAAGGAGCACGGGCTGATTGTAGTTGATTTAAGCGGCAGAAATACTAACGTTACTGCAAAAAATATAATTGGTGGAGAAGCGTAGATGGACCGGAATATAAGAAAGATGGTGACCCATATAACCCTGAAGAGTATATGGAAATGTCATATTCAAACCTTGGCTAATTAGGCCAGACTTCAAGATTTATGTCTCTCCAAGCTCTCAAACAATAAATCCTGGTGAGTCAGCTACCTATGTGATTACGATTTCATCATTTGGTGGCTTCAGTTCAATAATCTCGCTAAGCCTCATAGATCTTCCTGAAAATACAAGCTATACTCTTAACCCTGTTTCACTTACCCTTCTGGCTAATGGCTCAGTCCAGTCAACACTGACAATATCCACTGAACCAACAATTGAACCCGGAACATACACACTAACAATAATTGCAACGGGCGTGGAAAAACACATGAGATAAGAGTAACCTTACATGTAAAAACACCAAGACTGGAAACATTTTTCACAATTCCGAAAGAATATATAATAGTGGGCATGGTTGGCGCAATAGGATTCACAGCGCTAATAATAGTCATAAAAAGAAAATTGTTTCCAAAAGCCTAATAGCAACAACACACTTAATCGTCAGTATTACGTCACATCGCTATGCATCACAATTCAATAATACCTACTAGAAGAAAAACAAAGAGACAAAATCTTAGCAACCTTATTGCACTCGTGCCAGATGATTAAAAATAGAAGGTCGTGTTTTACTTGGTTTTATTAAACCATCGGAAGTGGTAGAGATTTTATAACTTTTCCTAAAGAAGAAGCTCTAGAGAATAAAGCATTTAAGCACCACTTCAAAAAGCTTTATTAAAAGTGAAGGGAATTTATAGAGTCGAGGGAGTAAATTTTGATTCCAGAGAAGGAATATCAGAAAATAAAGGAGGAATATATGGAGCTGATAAAAAAAGATGTGACTGTGGCCGAAAGATTCTATGAAGAGGTAGTATTTCCAAAAATAATGGAGTTCATTTTTAGCAAAAGGAACACTATATTACAAGAGTTAAAAGATAAGTGGGGGATAAAAGAAGTTAGAGGCTTGATACAAGTAGTAGGACTTTCTAAGGAGCCGTTATTACTTATTCAAAAGGTCTTCCAGCCTGAAAAAACGTATTTTATTTGTACTGAGAGTTCTAAGAATATCATGGATAAAATAGTAAGTTATTTTAATTTGTTACCATCGCAGGTACAGCATTATACGGTATCAAGAAGTACTACGCCAGAAGATACATATAGGATTGTTCGAAGAGCGCTATTGGAGTTTTTCAAAAATAGTCATGAGGTTCTTATTGATATAAGTGGTGGAAAAAAATCGATAATGTCAGGAGCTCTCTTAGCCGGATATTATTTTAATTTACCTGTAGTATATGTTGATTATAGAGAGTATCTTCCAAAAATAGGGAAACCAGTGCCATTTTCAGAGTACATTCATATTTTCGAGAAACCTCAGTTAGTTCTTACAGATATAGAGGAGAGAAAGTTATTAGCAACTCTGAAGAATTATGACTTTTCAGGGATGATTAATATCTCTGAAGAGCTTATGAAAAGGAGTGCGGATCCTAGAAGGTTTGAAATTTACAACTTGCTAGCTAAAGGTTTTTCTGAATGGGATAATTTTGATCATCGTTCCGCTTTAGAATTTTTTGATAGTGCAAAAAATAAGGCTAGGCAGTATAAGTTCAGAATAACAAACGAGAGGAGAATAGATGACTATATAGACGTATTAACTTTGATGACTAAGGATGTACCTAAAGAGAATAAGGAGGAATATATTCTAAAGAAGGATAAATTATCTGCACTATATGCAATTGACCTAATTCAAAACGCTGAACGAAGGAAGAATAATCAGAAGTATGATTTTTCTGTTCTCTTGATGTACAGAGCCTTAGAATTGATTATTCAGCGGCTTCTTATGAAATTCGGGCTAAATCCGAAAGAACCCGATTTCGAAAAATTCTGTGGGATTAACAATATTAACCTGCAAGAGCTAAAGGAAAATGTTCATAGCATTAGAAAAGAACTCTATGGACTTAAGGGAAATGAATATATGAAGAAAGAAAGTAGCCTTCCAAGTAGAATTTCGCTTATGGACGGTTTAATTATCTTAAAAGCCATAAAAGTTCCCGAAATTGAGGAAATTAACCTTTCTAAGATCTATTCATTCATTGAGAAAAGAAATCGCTCAATCTTGGCTCATGGATTGAGTAAAGTTAGTGGTTCTGACTGTAGGAAATTCTTTCAATTCTTTAAGAAGACGATTGAGCAGATTTTAAATAAACTCTATCCAGAATGGAAAGAGTACGCTGATAAGCTGAAAATGAGAACAGACGATATTCGTATAATAGAAAAGAGTTAAATGAGACTGTCTTTATCGATACAGAAAACACAAAAAGATAATAGTAAGGTGAGGTCATTCTATTTTTTCTAGTTTTACCCATCCCAGAGGTATGTTTTCTCTATTATTATTTGCTAAGCGTCTGCTTATTGGAAAGTATGAGGGGTTGCTTCTTGCTGGCTCTACTAATTTAGGTGCAAATAGTCTAATTATCGTATTTTGAAGAGATGGAGACAATAATGACGTTATTGTTGTAAAGCGAAAACCAGATGCAAAGCCAACACGAAGGATCATCTGGTTTTCTGATAGTTTATTTATCTCATTCTTTAAGTTTTGGTAGAATCTATATACACTCTCATAGTTCTTTCTAAACTCATCGAGAAAATTCTCTTTAATTTCCTTAAGGAATGAGATTTCCCGGTCAATTAAAGCTTTCATAATTGATATTGACATAGCTCTTATTGAGTCCCACGTGAGCAAAGAGAGTATCTTCTCATCGAATTTTTTATTGGAAACGTAATTTAAAAACGGCCTCACATTACTATTAAGTCTAATTGATTTTAAAACATCGGGTTTTAAGCTAAGGAAAAACTCTGTTTCAAGAGTAACACCTTTATCAATAACTTCAACTGGAACTACGGTTCTTTTCGTTTGGGTTTCTTTATGGGCTGGATGATCCACAATCACTATCTTATAGAGTTTTGATTCAGAGCATGTGGTGGTATCCCGAAATCCAAACAATTTAGAGAGATACATAAAGTCCCTTTTTTGATTGGCACCTATTCGCTTAAAGAAGATATTAATTATTAATGTACCAAGTATTTTTGAAAGTTTAGCTACGCTATCTCTGTATTCACTTCGAGCAAAATCTATTTTCTTTTGATCATTCGTAAAAACATTTACAGGAATTCTGTGTTTAATTTCGGACTCTATAGTTTTCTCAATGCGTTGTTTGTCATCCTGAGGAAGAGTTTGAAACAAGTGACTAATTATCAAAGTCTCCACGGCTCCCTTCAAAGAAGAACCTGGAATATAAACTTGTTTTTTGATAGAATCTCTAATGTTCAGAAATATCCATTTGGTAATATTTTCTGTCATGGGATTTATTTTAAATGGATTTAGTATCACAAACTTTGCAATACTCTCTTTTTCACGATCGCTTAATCCACTGTAAAACTCATATATTAAATCAGATGTAAGCTCTCTTGTTCTTTTAATCCGAGTAATCAGCATGTCTCGTTTAATCTTATCAAGTTTCCTATATGCAAATTCATCAATAACATAGACTTTAAACAAATCTTTTGAGAACACATATTCGTGCGGTTGAAGGCATTCTCCACTGCCAATATGAATTGGTGTTTGAGTTTTTATTAGAACTTTATATCTTTCAATTATTTTCTGTCCCATAAGATATCCCCACCAGAAAAGCATATCCATATCGTACAACTTTATGAATGCCTATATTTGCAAGCTCAACAGTCTTACCAAGGAGATCTATGTCTTTGCTAAAAGGTAATAGAGATCCTTCAGAGATCATGTTAATGGTAGGTCTACGTATACCTAATTTTGTATAAGGAGACTGCACAAATCCACCTATTCTTACGAGTTCAAATAAAGGATGGTCCAAGCTTTGGCATAGTTTCTTAATTTCATCTCTTGTGGGAATGTACCTAGAGAGTGTAACTACGTACTTGCTATTCTCTGGCACTTTTAAATCAAGAGAAACCGTGGTGTATCTAAAAATACCATG
Source organism: Candidatus Odinarchaeota archaeon (assembly GCA_021162905.1). The sequence continues at coordinate 5,949 of JAGGXT010000037.1, forward strand.
GCCAATACTCCTATTCCCACCAATACCATCATCGGAAAGTAGATTCAGTGTTGAATAGAACTTTTTCTTAAAGCTATTGTCATAGAACTTAACAAGGAAATATAGGCCACTCTCTTTTGAGAAGCTAACACTTCCAGTGAAATAAATTAATGAACCGCAACCGTACCGGTCAAGTGTGTTATGAGAATCTATTTTAATCTTAATCGGCATATCTTGTTGCTCTATGTTTTGGAATTCATCTACAGTCATAAGTATATTTTCATACATAATAATGTCTCCGCTTGATACTTTTTCCAATAAGTCTCCAAGTGATAATCTTCCATTTATGATTTCCTCAAAAAGCATTTTGCTCAAAAGTATAGCCTTTTTAATTTTCTTCAAGTTTTTAAACGCTCTGACATCATTCACATACTTCTTAAGAGGCAATATCGGCTTAACAAAAGCATAAAGTACAAATCCATTCTTTGAAAAATATGGAAAGGCCGATGAAATTATGAAAGGGGGGTTCCTATCAATATATAAGTTCACTAAAGCTGTAGCTTCATCAATTCCAAATAGCTTAGCGTATGTATTAATAAAAGCAGAAAATATTGTATCTGAGGGAATATAAAGCTCGGTAGATTCCTCACCTAATCCTCTTTTACCTACCCTGAGTGCGCTGGTAAACTTCAGTTGTACGGCCTCAACGTTCAAAAATTATCACTCTCCAAAGAAGTATTTCCTCAACTCTTCCTTTCGTTCTAAGAATACTTTAGATAGCTCATCTACATTTTTTACGTTGAACTCCTTTACAACTTCTGACTCACCAGAGTATACTTTTCCATTTTTCGCTTTCACATGAATGTCCTTGATGATTATCTTTCCATACCCTCTGGTACCTTGTCCACCTATATAGCTATCTTCCAGTAGCCTCATAGCCTCTATCAAGTACTTAAAATACTCTAAATCTGTGATATCATAAATATCATATGCCATCTCAAAGGCAAATTCGGCCCCTGCAGGAACACGCTCAGTCTGTCTTGGATTAGCAGCTGATGTTAAACGATCTATCTGGTTTTCCCATTTTATTTCTGTCATGTAGTAACCAGTTTCTAAGCCTTTTAAAATACTAACCGAATCCTCTGTTAAATAAGCATCCCTTACAGACAAGCGTGTTAGATAGTTTGCAGATTCTTGAGATCCAACTTCTGCAGGGCGTCCGAAAATCCTACAAACCTCACAATTGAGATCATCGCAAATATGAATCCTTATTTTTGGTGGTTGTTCCTTTACTTCCTTTAGAGGCTTATTTAAAGCAAGTTCAAGAAGAGATCTCATCTTCCCTTTAAGACTGGACCCTGGAATATATGGCTGGCGTGTAATCGGATCCCTAACCACTGGATTGTCAAGACCACCAATTTCAAGAGCTTGCTGAGAGGACCCTATATGAAGACCAGTCTTTGCCTCAATAATTCCTCTTATCAGAATTTTTCCCTTAAGACATATGCTATTTACACTATTTTTTCCACTCATATCATATCCTCCTCTAAATCACCATCCTGTATGATACGCTACAATTGCTTCAAAAAATTTAACAAATCTCAAAAATGCATCTTTTATTCTGTCATTTTGCTCACTAGAAACCATATCAATCCCCTTTTCAAGAACTTCCTTAAGCGGTTTAATAGCTTTATTTCTATGTTCTGTGTATGCAAGTAGAGGCTTAAGGAATATTAGTCTCTCACGCAAATAATTAACCTGGATATCTTTTCTTGACTTAACTTCATTTTCGATTTGCTTCACCTCAGAAAAAATACGCCGTATTTGATGGGCTTTAACACTGTATATTGTCTTAGCAATCGCTTGACCCCAACTAATTATTTTATCGGGGGGTATATCCAAAAACGACCTATATTTTGCCATTTCACTTACAATTGAACTTTTCGAATAGTATCTCGAACCTCTAAAATTTCCACTCATAATCTCACACCCTTTTCTCATATCTCGTATAAAACTCAACAAATCTCAAAATTGGTCTCACAAAACTTATTTTATAACCTATTAGCTCAGAGAATATCTGTTTGACCTTATCTAAATTATTAGAATGTAACTCGTATGCTTTCTTAAAACGATTAATTATATAGTGAAGCATGTAGGTTCTTCTTGTGCGGGAAATTGCTCTATCACCACCTAGATTCTCAATTTCAAGTAACTGCTCCAACTTAAATAATAGTGCTCTAGAAACTTTTCCCTCTATCAATTCTATGAGTAAAGAGTAAAGCTCATCAGCCTTCTCGAGTGTCTTCCAATTCATAGTATTAAAGTTCAACTTTTCACCTATAAAGGAAATACTATCCTTTCCAATATTCTCCTTAGCAAAACCGTCAAGAGCTCTATTGGCAAGAGCTACTCCTTGATAAAAGGGGAATTTGGAATGCCCTATAAAATATCCCGCAGAAATTCTTAATGCTGGATTATTAGTAAAACTATGAAACTCATTGGCAACAATCTTAGCGAACTCATAAATGTCATTCCAAGCACCAACAAGGAGTAAATCATCTCCGCCAGAGTAAATGATATATATGCTATTCGGAAATACTTTCTCTGCAAGTTCATTAACAAATCCCTTGAAAAAGATATTTAAAAGATCAGCAAGAATCAAGAGGCGAGAAGGGGTTCTAAGGTCTCTTGAAGTACTGTTTGATGTTCTTCGTTTCAAACCAAAGGCATTTATAGACCCTAAATCATCGACATCCATCTTAAGAATTGCAATTTTTTCTGCACCATGACTTTTCTTGGCCATCTCCTCCATAGTTAAAATGTTCCCTTTATCACTCGTAGGCGCATGAGTGCCAATATATAACTCCCGTAGAGAAAATTCATATTTAGCAATAACATTACAAATTAAATCACTAGAAAAATCATTTGAGTTTATTAAATAATATTCCATATCCACGACTGTGGACTCCTTTGGTAACTCCCTCTCAAATACAATCCTAATTCCCTCATCTAAGGCCTTTTGGTCTGTAGTTTTCTCAATAAAAGTATACTTGACACCAAACATATCGAACACCAACTTACCCCTTAAATTCCAGTCCATCCTATCATCTTTTGCGTCATACACAAACTTAAGGATACTACCCACGTTCCTTAAACTCTCTCCAAGCTGTTCAACACCGCTGCAAACATCACATTTCACAACGCCCTCTACTTCTTTATTTGGGGTTAACTCATGGCAAATACTACACTCATTAAGATTCAATCGTGCTGGCTCTGGGGAGAAAAGTTGACTGATAACCTCCTCGCCTAGCTCAAAGAATTTACTCCTCTTTAAAGTGTCAGCTTGCTCCTGTAATCTATACCTGATCTCACTGAACTTATTTAAAAATTCATTTCCATTTACGGGAACATAAACCAATGCCAAGTAAAGATGACCCTTAAACTCATTCCATAAAAATCGTAAGATTCTAATCTTAACATCTTCTAAAGCCTTTCTAAACTTTTTAGTATTAGGTAAAATCATGAGAAACACTCCACCAGTTGACAGAAGGAGATTAGCAGATGATAAATTAATTACTCTCAGAATATAACTTACAATAGCGTCCTCAAGAAATTCTAGAAATAGAGATCGACCCTTATTGGCCTTTAGCGCACCCGCAGATGTAATAGTATATATGAAGTTCTGTATACCAGAAATATCACCTAAAACCAATAAAAACGGCTTTTCCTCATCATTATCAATATTCATAATGATAGCTTCGTTCAGTGCAGCCTCTCGCTCTTGATAGTAGTAAAAAAGACAAGACGCTAATGCAACAGTGATTTTTGAATGTGTGTATAATGAGGTATCAGGAACATAATACGTCGACTCTGGAACAAAGAAAAAGTATTTCCTAAAAAGCGAAAGTAATGTTTCTACAACTTGCTTTTTCCGTTTAAATAATCCAGAGTCTACCAACCTTCTCCATTCCTCATAGAAGCTTCTAAGTAAGTTATCATATTTATCTTTATCTACAGTAACCTTTTCATTCGGCTTTATTTTAAAAAAAGGCTTGTTATCACGCCCTTTATCCAGAAAGCTGGATGGAACTGCCTCTAGTGGAAAATAAACCTTTTTCTCAGCTTTAAGACCTTCAAATTCAATCTCGCTAAAAACACTTAGGAGCGGCTTGTATAACTCCTGTTCCTCTTCAATCTTTCGTTCTTCCGATGCTATCTGATCGGCAAATCTTATAAGGTCAACATATAATTTCTTAACCTTTCGAGGGACTTCTTTCTCTCTTAAATGGTGATAGTATACTATACCTTCAATCGCATCTGCATCAAAGCCAATATTTGATATGAGAGATAATATTTCTTTGACAATTTCTTTACTGTACTCTTCGTGATATCTGCGCTCCCCAAGGGCTCTCTGCTTTATTTTCCCAATGTCATGCAGCAACGCAGCGATCGCAACATCCCAAACATCTAAAGCTGCTGACAATTACATCACCACATTAATTAATATTGTTAAAATTAAGAAGAGTAGTATTATTA
>JAGGXT010000348.1 GCA_021162905.1 Candidatus Odinarchaeota archaeon
CGTTTTAACAACGGAAACCCCTATAATATACTCCACGATAGCCATAATCATTTCCTATGTCATCTTTTTAAAGATAAGTAAACCATAATTTAAGCCATCATGTTAAATTAAACGAGAGAAAGAAATATTCTTATTACTCAAGCAACAAAATAACTTATTACTTAATAATTGGAAAATTCAGTTATTATTCATTTGATGAAAAGACTACACCTTGCCAAGCTTTTGTGCTAGTTCTTTTAGTTCTGGATGAACAACTCTTCCCTTATCTAAGAGTTGTTCACCGTCTAACCACACGGATGAATCTAGACATATTCCGTCTGCATGAGACGGTGCTTCTCCCGCTTTGCCCTTCATTTCTGGCCCTTGATATCCGAGGCCCCATTCTGTGCATCCCCAAACTCTTTCATCTTCAAGGATAAACCCCGTTAACTTGGCTTCTGGATGGAAACCATAGCATATATGAGCTAAGTTATACATTCGCTCATCGTTGAAGCTTTCAAGCCACCTTTTGACGATTTTAGCTTCTCTACCACCTTCTATTTCCACCACTTTTCCTTCCTTCACCGTCAGTTTAATTGGTTCTTTAAGTATGCCTATGTCCGCCTCTCCTCCACCCGAAAAAGCTCCATCGAAAACTATCACTCCATTTATTGATTCTTCAATCGGCGCCCAACCTATTTGGCCTCCAAGATAATGTTCCCCAGGTCCCTCAACATACCCCGTCTCAGCGCCTACAGGCCTTTTAGGATCATTTTCAAAAGAAACGTCTGTTCCGGCCGGCGTTGTAACTTTCATATATCTGGCTTTCTGGGTCAGCTCAGTAACTTTTAACAAAAATTCTTTGAGCACAGGCCAATTAACTTTACCTATGCATCTAACCATCATTGGAACATTCATTCCAACTAAACACAAATACTTTACCCGATTAGTTTTCATAGCTTCTTCCCAAGGTGTCGAATAAAGCAACCATTCATAATTGTATTCTATCCAAACGTCACAGTTTGGGATTGCAGCCTTAAGTGGGTCAGGTAGATAGGGGTCTGCTATCTTCCCTACCCCGGGAGGAGCAGTATGCCATATAACCGCTACCTTCCCGCCAGCAGATTCCACAGCTCTAGCCGTTGCCACAGCAACTCTCCAATCAGATTTAGTATCCGAAGTTATTAAAACACTTTCCCCATTCTTCAATCTTATTAATTCTCTTATTAAAATGTCAGCAGCTCTAGCAAGCTCAAGTTCATATTTTTCAAACATCACGTTACCCTCCCTTACCATATTAGAGTGATGAATGTATATTTAATCGACGAGGAAGAAAAATATAGTGTCGATATTAAGCCACCTGCTACTCTATTCCCTTGGGATATATTCTTTTTTTAGGTAAAGGTTTTGGATAAGCTTTTTTACTATGACGTAGATTCAATCTAACAAGGGTTTCCGCAATTTTTAAAGCTACCAATCCAGGGTATATTACTGGAACTTTTAATTCTTTCTGTAAATCTTCAGCGTATCCTATAAATCCTGTGCATCCCAGTATAAGTACATCTGCACCATCTTCCTCGATAGCTCTCCTACCAGCCTCAACAAGCAAATTAAAAGTTCTTTCTCGGTCCTTTTCTATATTCAAAACTTTAACACCAACGCTTATCTCGGATGCAAATCTAGAAGCTAACCCCATTCTTCGTATTCTTGGCGTAGGTAATCGTTTAACGTATGGAGGACCAACTGTTAATATTGAGAATTTTTCTCCTAACATACATGCTAAGTATATTGATGCCTCCCCAGGACCAACAACAGGAATACTAACGGCTTCACGAGCAGCATCTAAGCCAGGATCATCAAAACAATCTATGATTACGGCATCATAACCAGCTTTCTCAGCCTTCTCAACCTCCTTTACGATGAAAAGAGCAGCGATTTCATCATCATAATAAGTTTCTATCGAGGCAGGCCCAAACTTTAGATTTGTTACACTAATCTCAAAGTCTTCTGACGCGTGTTTCTTAAAGTATTTCTCAGTTTCTTCTACAAGATTCTCGGTAACTATAGGGATTAAGACTAAGATTTTCGGCATATTAATTAGACCTCCTCTAAATCTTTGAGGGATGGTGGTAGAATTCTAGGTTTCTTAGGAGGTTTGGGGTAAGTAAGTTTGCTATGGCATAGATTTAAATCACTTAGTATTTCAGCGAACTTTAGTGCTGCAAGGGCAGGGTCGATAACTGGAACTTTTAATTCTTTCTGTAAATCTTCAGCGTATCCTGCAAGTCCTGTGCATCCCAGTATAAGTACATCTGCACCATCTTCCTCGATAGCCCTTCTACCAGCCTCAACAAGCAAATTAAAAGTTCTATTCTTATCTTCGTTTAGTTCAAGTACTAAAAGCCTTATAGTCCTTACAGAAGCCATTCTATCCAGTAGTCCTAGCGACCTAACAAGCCTTATATACTCTTTTTTAGCCTCTGGACCGCCTACACCTATTATTGAGAATTTTTCTCCTAACATACATGCTAAGTATATTGATGCCTCCCCAGGACCAACAACAGGAATATTAGTGATCTCTCTTGCTGCCTTAATAGCTGGGTTCAAGAAGCAGTCTATTATAATAGCGTTGTAATCCCCTGTCTCCGCTTTTTTAATCTCTTTAATAATGAAAGGTGAGGCCAAAATAACATCAAAGTCGCTCTCCAGGGAGTAGGGACCATACTTTAAAATTTTAATACATATTTCAAATCCTTTCCCCAGAAATTTATTTAAGTATTCTTCATAGAATTCGATTCCTAAATCAGAAGCAGTAGGATTTATTATAAGTATTTTTTTCATTTGACTTCCCCCTAGCATAAAAATAAATAATGGTATAAAAATTAAATTATTTTTGCAGTTTTTCTATTGGGATATATTCTTCTTTGAATCCAAAGTATTTTGGTGAAAGAACTTTAAGGCCCTTTTCTGTCCTCCAAACCTCAGGTGCCTTTATCCCTATAACAGTCACTTTCATACCTTTGCTAAGCTCGTCATTAGTTATTCCATGACCCGTCTCAGAGTCAACTACGCATATAAGATCTGGACATGTTGCTACAACTTTACCGTCTCTCCAAGCCATCAAATTCTCATTCTTATACCATATTTTCATAATGCTTCCAGAGTATTCATCGATTCCTTCGATCATCGAGGTTCCGTACATGAAACCTTCTTTGTCTTCCCACTCATTAGATTTAACGATACCTTTGAAAAGCAAAAATCCATCTGTAAACTTTATTATCACTTCAATCGGATCTTCCCCTCTTTTCACAGCCTCTGTAACAGCTTTTCCAAGCTCAATAGATTTCGTTAAAGTATTTGTAACAATGGTTTTCCTCATAACTTCCCCTTTCACCGGGTGGTCCGCAACACCCACAGTACCGCCTGCGGCTACAGCTATTGGGCGAACAATTGTGTCAACGTAGGGGTCATCTATAACCTTAGTTATTATTAAAGAGTTTCCAAAAGGATCAACAACAGACAAAGGCGTAATAGGAATACCAAAAACATAATACGTTGACTGTACTATTTCCGGTAGGGATCTACCGCATAAGTCTCCATCTATCGCCGGTAAGCCGAGTAAAGCAGCTACATGTAAAGCTTCAGCTGTATTTCCACCGCCAATTTCGGCTGGAAGAATTGCCTGCGATTTTTCACCTACATATTCCTCTAACAATCTAACGGCAGCTACGACTGGGCTTTCAGGTATTCTAGGCAATTTAGATAGCTTCTCTAAAACCTCTTTAGATGGTGGAGCAATGGTTCCAGCAAAGTAAGCGCAGACCGTCAATGCATCATCTTTTACATCCTTTGGATCAATTATTGAAATCTTTTTGCCCTCTTCGAGATCCTTTAACAACGTTTTAAGTCCTTCTTCTGGATCTCCTCCACCGCCGGTTCCAAAAATTGTTGCTCCAATAATCAAATATTCTAGTTCTTTTTTTCCTAAATTTTTAATAGCCATTTAAAACACCTCCGTTTAACACTATTTTTTAGTTACATAATGACAAGCTACAAAATGATTACTTTCAATTTCAATCATCTTGGGTTCTTCATATTTGCAAATATCCATAGAGTAGGGACATCTAGGATGGAATCTGCAGCCAGAAGGAGGATTAACAGGACTGGGAACTTCTCCTCTTAAAAAAATTCTTTTTTTCTTCTTCATTTCTAAACTTGGAATCGGAATAGCAGAAATAAGACTTTGAGTATACGGATGCATGGAGTCCGTCCATATTTTCTCAGCATTCATTTCTTCGACAATTTTACCTAGATACATAACGCCAATTCTATCGCTAATATATCCTACAACACTTATATCGTGAGAAATAAACAAATATGAAATCTTTAATTTTTCCCGCAGATCTTTAAGTAGGTTAAGTATTTGGGCTTGAACGGAAACATCCAAAGC
>JAGGXT010000223.1 GCA_021162905.1 Candidatus Odinarchaeota archaeon
AATGTTTTATCCCCTGAGATTAAAAATGCGGCCGAAAAAGCAGTTGAAATTATCCTAAAATTATTAAATTTAATAAGAAGAGGTGTTCAGTGTGATTGTAAAATTTCCAATTAAAGAGGAATATATGGAATTTATTAAGAAAGTCGAAGATATTAGCGCTCAAAATATTTTCTCTTGTTATCAATGTGGTAAGTGTTCTGCAGGTTGCCCTATGATAAGTAGTATGGATCTTCTTCCAAATCAAGTAATTCGAATGGTTCAGTTTGGAAATAAAGAAGTTCTGAGCTCAAAGACTATCTGGGTTTGTGCAACTTGCTATACATGCAGCATCAGATGCCCTAAAGGAATAGATCTAGCAAAAATCATGGAAGCACTTCGTATAATTGCACTCAGGGAAAAGAAAGCCGATTTCTTGAAATATTCTAAAATATCATCTGAAGATATTGAAAGAATGCCTCAAATTGCATTAGTTAGTGCCTCTAGAAAGTTTACTGTGTGGTGATTTTATTGAGACTTGCATATTTTCCTGGGTGTAGTTTAAAGAGTGATTACCAAAATTTTGAGAAAACAGCTATAGAGGTATTAAGAATATTCAATATAGAATTAGTAGAGCTACCAAGATGGAATTGTTGCGGAACGGTTTTCTCTTTGTCATCTGATAATCTGATGAACTATTTAGCACCAACAAGAATTTTGATCAGAGCGCAAGAACTTAATAAACAAATAGGCAACTCAAATATATTAGTAACTTTATGCTCTATGTGCTATAATACAATCAAACAAACAAATAATGTCTTAACTGCTGATGAAAACAGAGACAAAATCGACACAATTAATGCGTTTATGGACGATGAAGTTGACTACGAAGGAAATGTAGTAGTTAAACATTATCTTGAAATATTGAGAGATTATGTGGGATTTGATAAGATCGCAGAAAACATAAAACGCGACCTTAGCAAATTAAAAATAGCTCCCTATTATGGTTGTCTGCTTTTAAGGCCCGATGTTGTAGCTGTTGATGACCCAGAGCAGCCAAAAATACTATCAGAGATTATTAAATCTGTTGGTGCCGAGCCCGTAGAATTTCCTCTTTTCAATGAATGTTGCGGTGCTTATAATACCGTTACAAATCCAGATCTAGTTATTGAAAAGATATATCAAATACTTACATCCGCAAAAGAATCTGGGGCCGATGCTATTATAACTAGCTGTCCCCTTTGCTTTTTCAATCTCGACTACCGTCAAAAATATGTTAGTCAAAAATATTCTCAATTTTCTAAAATCCCGATTCTTTATTTCACACAATTGCTTGCTATTGGATTAGGTTTAGATATATCATTATGTGAGTTTAATAAGCATTTTGTGGATCCTACAAGATTGTTTAAAGAAAGGAGGAGTGAGTAGTGGGTAAGAGTAAAGCAGCTTTGAAAGAGGTTGAAAAGCCAAAGATGGAAATGGTAACTATCTACATCATGGGGAAAGCGTATAAAGTTCCAGCTGGTCTCACAATAATGAAAGCTATGGAATATGCTGGTTATCGATTTATCAGAGGTGCAGGTTGTAGAGCAGGGTTTTGTGGAGCTTGTGCTACAATATATCGATTTAAAGATGATTATAAACTATATATGGCCCTTGCTTGCCAAACACCTGTTGAAGATGGTATGTATTTAACTCAAATTCCGTTTGTTCCCGCTAATAAAGCAAAGTATGACATAAATAAAGTTAGTCCAACAGCATCATCAATTATACGATATTACCCTGAAATTACGAGATGTGTTAGTTGCAATACATGTACAAAGGCGTGTCCTCAAGAATTAAATGTTATGGACTATATACAAGCCTCTTTAAGGGGGGATATCGAAACTGCTGCAAAGTTATCTTTTGACTGTATTCAGTGTGGTTTATGCGCAGCGAGATGTCCAGCTGAAATAGCTCATTATCATGTAGCTCAACTTGTTAGACGACTTTATGCAAAATATTATCTTAAACCATCTAAGAACTTAGAAAAACGACTAAAAGAAATTCAAGAAGGAAAATACGAAGAGATGCTTAATAAGCTTATGAAGATGAGTAAAGAGGAGCTAAAAAAGCTCTATGAAAGTAGAGAAATTGAAAAGGTGGGTGTTTCTGAATGAAGTTGATTAGAGGATATCCCGAGTATATGAGAGAATCTATTGAAATGGTAGAGAAAACAAGAGAGCGGCGGCTTAAAGAAGTCTACCGGCGGTTGTCTGCCGACGAAAAGGAAGAATTACTAAGAAAGTATCACCCTGATTATCGTCCAGAAGGAAAACGTCCTATAAAGATAGGGCCGAATAAAGGTGACTATGCCCCTCATGAAGTTGTTGATTTGCTTGAGGCGCATCCGCTTATAAATCCAGATGAGATAGATTTATCGCAAATTGATTATGATGTTGATATTCTAATAATAGGTGGAGGAGGAGCTGGCACTGTTGCAGCTCTATGGGCAAATTACGAAGGAATACCCGCTGAGAATATCCTTATAGCTACAAAGTTAAGGCATGGTGATGCAAATTCCATAATGGCTCAGGGAGGCATTCAAGCTGCTGATAGACCAGAAGATAGCCCATACTGGCATTATCTCGATGTAATCGGTGGAGGACATTTTGCAAATAAACCTGAACTCGTTAAAATCCTTGTCACGGATGCTCTTCTTATCATGAAGTGGCATGAAGAACTTGGTGTTATGTATGATAAAGACGATAATGGTGAGTTCATTGAAAGACCTGGTGGAGGAACATGTAGAAATCGTTTGCATTCTGCTAAAGACTATACAGGATTAGAAATATTCAGGGTAATTCGCGATGAAGCAAGGAATAGAGATATTCCAGTTCTTGAGTTCTCTCCCGCTGTTGAACTTATAAAGGATGAAAATGGAAATATTGCTGGTGCGGTCCTTTACAATATGGAAACAAGACAATATTATGTAGTTAGAGCAAAAGCTACTATTCTCGCTACTGGGGGATTTGGAAGATTACACATACAAGGCTTTCCAACAACAAACCATTATGGAGCTACAGCAGATGGTATTGTTATTGCGTATCGTGCTGGAGCTAAGTTAAGAGATATGGATGCAACTCAATATCATCCAACTGGAGCAGCATATCCAGAGCAAATAGTTGGTCTGCTAATAACAGAAAAAGTAAGAGGCATGGGTGCTCAGCTTGTGAATAAATATGGTGAGCAATTCATATATCCCTTAGAGCCAAGAGATGTTGAATCAGCAGCGATAATTAGAGAATGCTATGAATTAAATAATGGAGTTATTACACCAACTGGCATGCGTGGTGTATGGCTTGATTCACCTATGATTGAAATTATTCATGGTGAGGGTGCAATACAGAAGAACCTAGCAGCAATGTACAGAATGTTTAAACGATTCGGCATAGATATGACACAAGATCCTATCCTAGTGTTTCCAACATTACATTATATGAACGGTGGTGTTGAAATAAACGAGTATGCCCAAACAACAGTACCTGGCTTATTCGCGGCCGGTGAGGTTACTGGAGGAGTCCATGGTAAGAACAGATTAATGGGCAATTCTCTCTTGGATTATAATGTATTTGGTAGAAGAGCGGGTATTTATGCAGCCAAAAGAGTAAAACATGGGGTAACCGTAGGTAAATTGACATTACAACATGTATACGACTATGAAAAAATGTTGTCCGAAGCTGGAATAGTGACAGATAGGAAATCTCCTATCCTGCTTCCAGATTACAGAGGAAAAGCTGTATTGGCCAGACAAATTGACTTGGTTCTATAGCACAGCAATAGCTATATAAATTAGTAAAAAATTCATAATACAAAAAATAAAAGTAGTTAGATCAGATACGATAAAATTCGTTTAAATCAAGTAATTTTTCTCCAGTAATTTCTTCTACTGCAAAAATTGCAGAGCTTGCGCATCCATCGACACCTGAACTTAGTTCATGTGCAGAATCACCAGCAACATAGAGATTCTTAATGGGTGTAGATGGTCCAAATCTTCGTTCATAATACCAATCTATAGTTCTTTCAAGTGCATCAACTATTGAGAAGTATTGAGCTGAAAACCACTCAAAATCCCTTTCGAAATCAAAGTCTGGGAAGATTGGTGATAGGTCATTAATCATCTTTTTAATTAATGCATTTCTATCTTTCAGATCATCCTTTGAAGGCATTGTAGCAAAGCTTATATAATATCTATCTTCTGGCATTTGTTTCAACTCTCTATCGAGTTCATAAACTAGGTAATAGGAGTTTATGTTTTTTACTTCAGTTTTTGGTATAAGGATCCAAGTTCCTACTGGTTTATTAAGTAGTGGGCGTTTTGCACCACCCATTATGAGAAACAAGCTCGTAGAATACTCCTTAGCTTTTTCAAGTCTCTCTTTAAAATCTTCAGGCATCTCCTTCTCATCTATCAAACCTAAAAGAAAGTAAACTGGTGCAGTAAATAGAATTCTTTTTGCCTCTAAAGTTTTTTCATCGTCAAGAATAACGCCCTTTGCCTCTCCATTCTTTACAATTATTTCTTTCACATTTTTGTTGAGAAGAACTTTACTACCATTCTCTTCTATAACCTTCTTAAATGCCTCTGAAATTCTACCAACACCGCCCTCCGCTGCAAAGAGAGGGGTCTTATATTTTTTGATCCCCTTTTGGAAAGCTTTCATGCAAAGTATTAAATCTCCAGCTGAGTTTCGATGGACGTCAGCAATTGTTTGATATCCAGCAGCAAATCCATCGGTGAATAGCTCGCGCCCATATTCGTCAAAGTCAAATTCGTCGTACAAATCTATAAGTGGCCTATAGAACCATTTCTCCTTTACTTCATCATATGAAACTTTCTGAACATATTTCATGAACTTGTTTAATTTTAATTTGGATCTAAAAGGAATGAATGGATAGGCTCTTATTTGCTCTAGAATTCCAACTGGTGGTTTATGAAACTTTCCAAAACGATAGAAATATGGCATCTTTACAAGTTTTATGTTTGCATGTTTATAGGCTCCTGTCTTTTTTATTATAAATTCAATATAATTATTTGTGGCAAAGACATGATGACCAAAATCGACACGATAATTATCGACATTTGCCCAGTTCCACTCCTTTGGAGTTCTTGTTGCTGCTCTCCCTCCAACAAACGAGTTCTTCTCAATAACTAATACATTATGTTTCTCAGATAAGAGTGCTGCAGCACTAAGGCCCGTAACCCCGGCTCCAACAACAATCGCATCGTACATTTTTTCAGCTCCTATGGGTGTTAGCAATGAAGTATTTAATAAAGAGGAGGAATATAAAAGTTATTAACGTATTAAGCCATTAAT
>JAGGXT010000214.1 GCA_021162905.1 Candidatus Odinarchaeota archaeon
AGAAGATGAAGTAGGGGCGGCAAGTTTTTCATAGAAATGTAAAATGGAAAAATTAATTATGTTATGTCATTAAATCTTAGAATCACTTATAATTTTTCCATCTCTTATTTTAATTATCCTATCAGCAATGGTGATAATTTCGGGATCGTGAGTACTAATTATAAATGTGACATGGTACAAGTCTCTTAGTTTTTTCATAAGTTTTATTATACCTCTTCCAGTATTGGTATCTAAGTGTGCCGTTGGTTCATCAGCAAGAACTATTTTTGGATTGTTTATTAGTGCTCTTGCTATTGCTACGCGCTGTTGTTCACCCACACTAAGTTGCGATGGTTTATGCCTCAGTCTTTCCGTAAGTCCCACGGTTTCGATAAGTTCTAGTGCCTTATTCTTAACAGTCTCGAAATCATCTGCATATGGATACATTGGCAACGTTACATTCTCTAAAACATTAAGAAATTCGATTAAATTTATCTTCTGGAAGATAAAGCCGATATTATTATGCCTCCACTTAGCAGCTTCATCTTCAGAAAATTTAGTGATATCTACTTTATCATAAAGAATCTTTCCCTTTGTAGGTTTTATTATAGCACCCAATAACAGTAGTAAGGTTGTCTTTCCACTACCAGAAGGACCGAAAAGAACTATAAATTCGCCTTGTTCTATTTTTAAACTTACATCACGAATAGCATGGATATATCTTTTTTCGATACGATATACTTTAGATACGTTTGAAAGTTTAATTTGTGTCATCTAGTAAGCACCTCTACAAACCTCTTTGCTACATAAACTTTTGCATAGAAATAAAGTAAGAACAGATCAATTAATACAACAAGAAGCGGATAATACACGAAAAACATAGCATTCAAAAATAAGATGTATTTCAGAGAGAGAATTGTAATATATGCAAGAAATAACAAATTAAGAAAGTATCCAAGTAGGAAAAACAGTGAATACTCAATAAGAACTGTAAAAAGAATATACTTAAATTTCCATCCAACCGAAAACAAAATCGCGCAATCGTCTCTTAAATTCAGTAAAAATAAAAAGGCAATAATACATGTTGCGAACAACGATGTTATGGAGATAATCTTTAAATCTTCTATCTCATATTGAGATACTTTAACCAAACCGATTATTACCTTATATTCTAATAAATCCTCTATGTTCTTTCTTACTCGTGTTACATTGGCAAAGAGATATAGCCATATCACAAGAAGTCTTATCCGTTCTATCTTTTTCGAAAACTTTAGAAGTATATCATACTGCGAAAAATCCGAGCCTATAATATCCTCTAAGCCTTCAGAATCCAATATACCAACAATCTTATATTTTGTTCCATTAAAAACTATGGAATCTCCTATTTCTTTATTCAAAACATTACTTATCACAATCTCATCTTCCGTATACGGAAATCTACCTTTAGAGAGAGACCTTCTAACGAGACATTTCATTTCTTCACTTGCTTCAATAAGTACGGTATTGTTAAGTATTTTGTAAGAGACCTCTGCTACGGTGATAACATCTTTTAGGTCTCTTACCTTATTGACCTGAGAAGCTCTGATAAAATAATCTGGCGACTTTGAAGAGACAAAAAAATACATTTTGTTTTGAAGCACTTCAAAGTTGTATAAGGGATAAAGAAATGTGAAGCATATAATAAAACTTATAATTAACCTTTCATGCCATTTTCTTTTTCCTCTTTTTAATAAGTATCTTACCATGAGACTTATATTCACGATACAAACCATAAAGGAGAACCCCACATCATAATTACTAAAGTGAAAAACTATACTCGGAGCACTTTCTCTGCACTCACATTATAAGCTTTTATTATTGCAGGCAATGAAGATATAACTGTAAGAGATGTAGCTATGCATATTTGTATCGGAAGCATAACAACAAAGAAGAGATATATCATATAAAGATTAGGAATAGAGAACATAATTAATGAACTAAGTAAAAGAGATATCGACAATCCTAAAATACTGGAAATTATCCCAAATATCGTATATCTCATAATGAAAAATTTTAGTATATCATTTCGTCTCCATCCAAGTACTTTAAGAAGCGAAATTTCATTTGTTTTTCGTCTTATCTCCCAGATCATAATGAAAACCGAGAGGATGTATCCTATGAGTGTAGGATATAAGGTGCTTTCAACCAATAGTTCATGGTAACTCTTTTCATACTCAGTTACCGTCTCAACAACCACACCATGTGGATATTTTGATTTTATCCTATTAGCCACCATGTCGATATCATAGCCTTCCTTGACTTTTACATTAATTGCATACTCAAAATTCACTTTCAACTCCGCACGTTCAGTAAAATTAAGCTGAGAAATTGCTTTATATAACTTTAAATATGTTCCCAAGGGTGCATATACAGCAATTATATTAGTAAGGTCCAAATAAGCCTCTTCACGTCCATTCATTAATTGATTTGTAATTACACCAACTATTGGCAGGCTGGCAACACCTAAATCCAACATGGTTTTATTTTCACCAATGCCTTTATACTCGCCTATATCTTTAAGAAGCTGTTCACCGATACTCTCAATTATAACCGAATTCTCGTAGTTTGATTCAAAAAATCTACCTCTTACTATGAATTTGGGATGGGGAAATGTGATGTCCTCAACATTACACCAACTCAACTCTAAATAATAACTTCTATTCTGATATCTAAATTTTCCCGAAAAATAGATTTTTGCGGGGTATACGGTCCATTTTACTCCTTCAATTTCTCTAATAGCCTCTTCGATCACAGGAAAGTCTTTAACATCACCTAGAGGATGTACGATGATTTCAGTAGGCCACATCTGCAAATTCCAATATTCATCAGCTTCAGTGTATATTATAAGATTTCTAATTACAATGGAAACGAAGAATGATGAAACTATAAGCAGAATAAATACAGCGATACTGCTTTTTCTGCGCAAGTCTTTGAACAATAGATGTAGTAATATAAATATTTTCTTGGGCAATATTAACTCACCTCATTATTAAGTCCAGTTTTAGTAACCTGATTGATTTTATATACCAAGAAAATACAAAACGTTAAAGTGACACAATATAATAT